>NZ_JARAMO010000027.1:0-21309 GCF_028807275.1 Mameliella sp. AT18 | reverse complement strand
CCGGGCAAGGGCCTGTGTTCCTACCCGCACCCCTGGCTGATGGATGAGTTCTGGCAAATGCCGACGGGGTCGATGGGCATCGGGCCGATGTCGGCGATCTACCAGGCGCGGTTCATGCGCTATCTTCAGGCCCGCGGCCTTGCGGACACGCAGGACCGCCACGTCTGGGGCGTTTTTGGCGATGGCGAGATGGACGAGCCGGAATCCATCGGCGCGCTGACCCTCGCCGCCCGCGAAGGGCTCGACAACCTGACCTTTGTCGTCAACTGCAACCTGCAACGGCTGGACGGCCCGGTGCGCGGCAATGGGCAGATCATCCAGGAACTGGAATCCCTGTTCATCGGGGCCGGCTGGAACGTGATCAAGGTGCTCTGGGGGTCGGAGTGGGACAATCTCTTTGCCCGCGACACCGAAAGCGTCCTGTTGCGCCGCTTTGCCGAAACCGTGGACGGCGAATACCAGACCCTCGGCTCGCGCGATGGCGATTACAACCGGGCCAGGTTCTTTGACGCCGATCCGGCGACGGCGGCATTGGTGGCCCATATGTCGGATGACGAAATCCACCGCCTGAAGCGCGGCGGTCACGATCTCAAGAAACTGCACGCGGCCTTTGCCTCGGCCAAGGCCCACAAGGGGCGCCCGACCGTCATCCTGACCAAGACCAAGAAGGGCTATGGCATGGGCGGCGCCGGCGAATCCCGGATGATTGCCCACCAGGCGAAAAAGCTGGATATTGAGGCGCTCAAGGCCTTCCGCGACCGTTTCGACCTGCCGCTGTCGGACAAGTCGGTCGAAGCGCTGGAATTCTTCCATCCCGGTGACAACAGCCCCGAAGTCGCCTATCTCAAGGATCGCCGCACGACGCTTGGCGGATACCTGCCGCGGCGGCCAAGCCACGCGGATTCTCCCGCCCCGGCCCGCCCCGACCTGGCCGGCTTCGCGAAGTTCGCGACCGAGGCCGACGGCAAGGAAATGTCGACCACGATGGCGGCGGTCCGGATGATGAGCGGGCTGTTGCGCGACAAGCAGTTCGGCCCGCGCCTTGTTCCCATCGTCGCCGACGAGGCACGCACATTTGGCATGGACAATCTGTTCCGGCAGGTGGGGATCTACGCGCCGAACGGGCAGAAGTACGAGCCGGAAGACGCGGATTCGATGCTGTTCTACAAAGAAACGGCGGATGGCCAGCTTCTGGAGGAAGGGATCACAGAGGCAGGCGCCATCAGTTCATGGACTGCGGCGGCCACGGCTTATTCCACGCATGGCACCGAATTGCTGCCGATCTACATCTACTACTCGATGTTCGGCTTTCAGCGGGTCGGAGACCTGATCTGGGCCGCGGCCGACCAACGGGCGCGTGGCTTCCTGCTGGGGGCCACCGCCGGGCGGACCACCCTGTCGGGTGAAGGGCTACAGCACCAGGACGGGTCCAGTCACCTTGCCGCGGCAGCGATCCCAAACTGCCGCGCCTACGATCCATGTTACGCCTATGAACTGGCGGTGATCATGGATCACGGCATGACGCGAATGCTGGACGAGAAACGCGACGAGTTCTTCTACATCACCGTCATGAACGAGAACTACGCCCAGCCCAGCATGCCGCAAGGTGTCGAGGGCGACATCATCAAGGGCATGTACCGGCTGGGTGGCAATGACACCGACGGGCCGCGCGTGCGGCTGCTGGGGTCCGGCACGATCCTGCGCGAGGTCATTGCCGCCGCGGAAATCCTGCAAGGTTATGGCATCGGCTGCGATCTTTATTCGGTCACCTCCTTCAGCGAACTGGCACGTGATGGAGCCGAAGCTGAACGGCAGGGCCGGTTGGGCAATTCGGTACCTTCGCACGTGGAACGGATGATTGGCGGGGATGCGCCGGTCATCGCGGCCAGCGACTACGTGCGCGCGGTTCCGGCCCAGATTGCCCCCTATCTCGACACAAGGATGACGATCCTCGGGACGGACGGCTTCGGTCGCTCTGCCAACCGCGCCGCCCTGCGCCGTTTCTTCGAGGTGGATCGCCAACATGTCGCCCTTGCCGCCATCGAGGCATTGGTGCGCAAGGGCGACATCGAGGCCCCGGTGCTGTCGCAGGCCATAGGTGAACTGGGCATCGATCCAGCGGCCGATGCGCCCTGGCGGATGTGAGGGAGGGCCGGATGAGCAACACGGTCGAAATTCATGTCCCGGACATCGGCGATTTCAACGACGTCCCGGTTATCGAGATCCCGGTGGCCGCCGGCGACAGGGTTTCCGAGGATGATACGCTGATCGTTCTCGAGTCCGACAAGGCCACGCTGGACGTGCCCAGCCCGCAATCGGGTACAATCACCGAGTTGAAAGTTGCCGAGGGCGACAGGGTCAACAAGGGCAGCCTTGTCCTGTTGATGGAACTCGCCGCTCATCCGGATGCAGCGGCTCCTGTGGCAGAAACGCCACGCGCCGCGCCGGATGCGGAAACCGTGGAGCAGGCGCGCCCTGCGCCCGCATCCCGGCCGGAGGCTGACAGGCCGGAGCCAGCGGCGGGAACACCTGGGAAGCCCTCTCATGCCTCGCCCTCGGTCCGGAAACTGGCCCGCACGTTGGGCGTGGCCATCGACGAGATCCAGGGCACAGGGCTGAAGAACCGCATCACCCGCGAGGATGTAGAAGCCTACGTCAAGAAACACCTGACCGCGCCGCCGCCTACAGCGCCACAGGGGACAGCTCTGTTGGATCTGCCGGATTGGCCGAAGCCGGATTTCGCCGCCTTTGGACCGATCGAACGCGAACCCTTGTCCCGGATAGCCCGGATTTCAGGGCCCAGCCTGACCCGCAACGCGATACTGATCCCGCATGTTTGCAACTTCGACAAGGCCGATGTGAGTGATCTTGAGGGCTTCCGCAAACGGCTCAACAAGGAAGCCGGCCCGGACGATGCACGGATCACCATGCTGGCCTTTGCGGTCAAGGCTGCGGTCTCGGCGCTGAAAGCGCACCCGCGGTTCAATGCGTCGCTTGACGGTGACGAGATCGTGCTCAAACACTATTGGAACATCGGCGTCGCGGCGGACACGCCCGAGGGTCTGGTCGTGCCGGTCATCAAGGAGGCCGACCGAAAGGGCCTACGCGAGATCGCCGCCGAAATGGCCTCGCTCGCCAACAGCGCACGGCAAGGCAAGTTGAAACGCAACGCGATGCAGGGGGCGACCTTCACCATTTCCTCGCTGGGCGGGGTCGGTGGCACGGGATTCACGCCCATCATCAACGCGCCGGAAGTGGCCATCCTGGGCATGACACGCGCCGAAACCCAGCCAGTCTGGGACGGCTCTGCCTTCCAGCCGCGTTTGATCCAGCCCTTGAGCCTGAGTTGGGATCACCGGGTCGTGGATGGTGTCGCAGCGGCGCGGTTCCTGCGTCATGTCTCGGAGGTCATGAGCGACTTTCGCCGACTGTCAGTGTGACCGGAACTTGATGGCGGCGCCCCGGTCCGGTTTACTGCGACGGGGCGACCAGGCCTTGCAGATGCCGCGCCCATCTCTGCATCAGTTTCAGTCCCTGCGGGGAAGGCGGCAGGCAGGGCGCACGGTCGTGAATCGGCAGGCCCGCCGCGACACCGAAAACGCGTTTTCCATAGGTGATCAGGTGTTCGAGTGACTGCATCACGAAGGTGATTTCCGGCAGCATCGCGGCATAGAGTGTTTCCGCCGCCTCATGTTCACCCTTTTGCCATAGGTCGAACACGCGCGCCGCGACCGGCGCAATATCCGGGGCCAGCACAAAACCTTCGCAACCGTTACGCAGGTTGTCCGTCAGTTCCAGCCCGCCACGTCCGCCGAGCACATGGATACCTGCGCCAGCGGTCGCAATGATGTTCTGAACCCCCAGCGCGGCATCCTCGCTCTTGACGGCAACCACATTGGGACATCGCTGGCGCAACCGGGCGATGTCATCGCCGGACAGCGCCCGGCCCAGGTACTGGGGCGCGTTCTGCAGGGCCACCGGCAGATTCGTTTGTTCCGCGATCCGTGCAAAGAATTCCAGGTAGACATCCGCGCCGAAGTTTCCGCTCATCGGGGGTTGCAGGATCAGCCAATCGGCGCCCGCCTCTTGCGCCGCGCGGCAAAGCGTGACCTGTTCGGCCACCGAGTTGCCGGCAACGGTTACGGAATAGGGCACCCGCCCGCCAACTGCGCGCCCGACACTCTCGATCAGCGCCAGCCTCTCGGGAAGGGTCAGTTTCAGGACCTCTGTCGCAAGCCCCAGCACGGTGATCCCGTGACAGCCCTTGTCGATACAGTAATCCACCTGCGCGGCCATCGCGTCATGGTCCAGCGTTTCATCGGCCCGGAACAGCGCGAACAGGACCGCATGCACGCCCTGAAAGATCATCGGGTTCACCATTCTGCTATGGAACCGTCCGCATGGCGCCAGACCGGGGCCCGCCACCGATGCCCCTGGGCGGCGCGTTCGGTGATGACGTCCTCGTCGAGTCCAACACCAAGCCCCGGACCTTGCGGAATGGAAATGAACCCGTTTTCGACTTTGAACACCTCTTTGTCGGTGACGTAGTCGGTCAGGTCACCGCCCTGATTGTAGTGGATGCCAAGGCTCTGCTCCTGGATGAACGCACTGTGGCAGATCGCATCCACTTGCAGCGAGGCTGCCAAGGCAATGGGACCAAGCGGACAATGCGGGGCCAGGGCCACGTCATAGGCCTCGGCCATATGCCCGATGCGCACCATTTCCGAAATCCCGCCCACATGGGCGGTATCCGGATTGACCACGCTGGCCGCGCGGGTTTCGAAAACCCGCCTGAAATCATAACGCGAGTGCAGCCGTTCACCGATGACCAGCGGGATGGTTGTCGATCTGGCCAGATCCGCCATCCTGTCCACCTGCGCCGAAACAACCGCGTCTTCGACGAACATCGGGCGCAGCGGTTCCAGCTCTTTCAGCAGGATCTTGGCCATGGGGGCATGCACCCGGCCGTGGAAATCAAAGGCCAGGTCCATCTTTGTGCCCACAGCCTCGCGCAGGTCCGCCAGCCGTTTCACGATGCCGTCGATCCGGGCATAGCTGTCAACGATCTGAAGCTCGTCGCAGATGTTCATCTTGCAGGCGTCATAGCCCGCGTCCATCAGCGCCTTTGCCCCCTCGATCAGGTTGCGCGGGCGATCGCCGCCGATCCAGCAATAGGTGCGCACCCGGTTGCGTACCGGGCCACCCAACAGGGCATGGACCGGCGCGTCGTGGTATTTGCCCTTGATGTCCCAAAGCGCCATGTCGATGCCGGAGATGGCGCTCATCAGGACCGGGCCGCCACGGTAGCATCCGTTGCGGTAAAGCGATTGCCAGATATCTTCGATATGCAGCGGGTCGCGCCCGCAGAGGAAATCCGAAAGCTCCGCGATCTTGGCGGCAAGCGTTTCCGCGTGCCCTTCCAGGACGGGTTCACCCCAGCCGGTCAGTCCTTCGTCGGTTTCGATTTTCAGGAACAGCCAGCGCGGCGGAACGAGGTAGGTTGTCAGCTTGGTGATCTTCACGGTCCGGCCTCTTGTCATCCGGGGATTTGGGAATGTTCTGGCATAGGGTTCGCACGGCCTGATCAGGCCCTGCCCGCAGGCAGGGCCATTCACGCCGAACAGCGGATCCGAACCTAGTGTAGCGCCGGACCCTGGTGGATCGCGTCACCGTCCTGATCAAAGAAGTGCAACCTGCCTTCGGGAAAACGCAGCGGCAGGTTGTCTCCGGGTTTAAGCTCTGTATTGCCGTTTGTGCGCACGACAATGTCACCCGATCCCGGCACCCGGGCGTAGATGTTGGTGTCCGCCCCCAGGCGCTCGACGACGAGGGCCTCTGCGGTGACATTGGCCCGCTCCTGCGCGATTTCGATGTGCTCTGGCCGGATGCCCAGGTGACGGGCGTTGTCGGGGCCGCGAAGGCTTTGTCCGTCGCCCAGTGAGATCACTCCCTGCTCGGGAGAGACCTCCAGCACGTTCATGTTCGGCGAGCCGATGAACTGCGCCACAAAGAGGTTGGCCGGACGCTCGTAGAGTTCGAGCGGCGAGCCGACCTGCTGAATGTCGCCGCCGTTCAGGACAACGATCCGATCCGCAAGGGTCATGGCTTCGATCTGGTCATGGGTGACATAGACCATCGTTGCACCAAGACGCTGGTGCAAACGCGCGATTTCAAGCCGCATTTCGACCCGCAGCGCCGCGTCCAGATTGGACAGCGGTTCGTCGAAGAGGAACGCCTTGGGATCCCTGACGATCGCACGGCCCATAGCCACGCGTTGGCGTTGTCCCCCGGAGAGTTCCTTGGGCAGCCTTTCCAGCAGCTTGTTGAGGCCAAGCGTATTGGCCGCCGCCTCGATCGGACCTTGCCGCTTGGCGGCGGGTTCGCGACGGATTTCCATCGAGAACCCCATGTTCCGCGACACCGACATATGCGGGTAAAGCGCGTAACTCTGGAACACCATGGCGATATCCCGGTCACGGGGCGGGATGTCGTTCATGGACCGCCCCCCGATGCTGAATTCCCCGCCACTGATGGTTTCAAGACCGGCGATCATCCGCAGCAGGGTGGATTTCCCGCAGCCAGAAGGGCCCACCAGGACGACGAATTCGCCGTCCTCGATCTTGAGGTTGATATTGCGCAGGACCTCGACACGTCCATAGCTCTTGCGCACGGATTTGAGTTCCATTCCGGCCATGTACTTATCCTTTCACGGCGCCGCTTGTGAGGCCCTGAACAAGGTACCTTTGGATGAACAGGAAGAAGAGACAGGACGGGACAAGGGCCAGCACACCGGCCGCCATCATCTGCCCCCAATCGACGGAAAACTTGCTGACGAAGGTCAACAGCCCCACCGGGAAGGTCATGGAGTCGTTCGAGCTGATCAGCATCAAGGCGAACAGCAGTTCGGACCATGCCGCCGTAAAAACGAAACCCAATGTCGCGGCCAGCCCCGGAAGGGTCAGGGGCAGGACGACTTTCCGCAGGGCGGTGAACCGGGTGCAGCCGTCGATCATCGCCGCCTCTTCGAGATCCTTGGGAATCCCGTCAAAGAAACTTTGCATCAGGAATGTCGCGAAGGGGATGTTGAAGGCGACATAGACGACAATCAGGCTGGTCAGAGAGTTGAGCATCCCCAGCGACGCGACGATCTTGTAGATCGGTGCGATGATCATCAGCAAAGGGAACATCTGCGTCAGAAGCATCAGCGCGATGATCCAGCGCTTGCCGCGGAAGTGAAACCGCGAGAACGCATAGCCCGCCGCGGCCGCGATCAGCGCGGTGACCGCGGCCGTTGACAGTGACACGATCACCGAATTGCCGAAATAGCTCAGGAAATCCGAGGCGAGGATCACCGTCTTGAAGTTCTCGAGCGTGACCGAGGACGGAAAGAAAGCGGTGCCCTCGGAATAGATCAACTGGTCCGGGGTCAGGGCGATCTTCAGCAGCCAGTAGAGCGGGAACAGGGCAAAGCCGACATACCCCGCAACGGCGGCGTATTTTCCCACCGTGAGCAGCGTGTTGTTTTGTGGTCTTCTGGACATCAGAATTTCACCAGCTTGGCTCTTACGAAGAGCAGAACCGCCGCGTAGATGAAAAGAACGCCCAGCAGCGCCACCGCGATTGCAGAGGCATAGCCGAAGTCGAGCTTACGGAACGCGGTCGTGAAGATGTAGGTGGACAGGATCTGCGTGGAATCCGCGGGGCCGCCCCCGGTCATGACGTAGATCAGGTCGGCGAAATTGGCGATCCAGATGGCGCGCAGCATGACCGTGATCGCGATCATCGGCCCCAGGAAGGGCAGCGTGATCTTGGTGAAGCACTGCCACCGCGAGGCGCCGTCGATTTCGGCGGCTTCGTAGAGCTCTCCCGGAATGGATTGCAGTGCGGCCAGCAAAGTGATGGCAAAGAAGGGAATCCCGTACCAGACATTGGCCATGATCGGTCCCCAGATCGCCGTGTCCGGGTTCGACAGGATGTTATAGGGTTCGTCCAGCAGCCCGATGGCGGCCCACCAATGCGGCAGGGGTCCGATGACTGGGTTGAGCAGCCAGGACCAGGTCAGCGCGATAAGGAAGGTCGGCACCGCCCAGGGCAGAAAGACAACCGCCTGGACAAAACGCTTGCCGACAAGCGGACGCGACAACAGCAACGCAAGGCCCAACCCCAGTAGGAACTGCAGAGTCACCGAACCGAAGGTCCACCAGAAGGTGTTGTTCAGCGCGCGCCAGAATTTTCGGTCGTCCGCCAGGTCACGGAAGTTTTCCAGCCCGACAAATCCCGTGTCGAAAGGCTTGAGAAGGTTGATGGATTGCACCGAGTAGGCAATGCCGATCGCCAGCGGGATGAGCATGACGAAACAGATCAGCAGGATTGCCGGCGATGCATAGAGCCAAGGCTCGACCGCGTAGCGGAAGTAGGCCCGGCCAAATCGCGTCCGGGGTTCCCCGGACACGACGTTTTCTGGCGAAGTTATTGGTCGGCTTGCCATTTGCCGTACTCTTCGGTCAGGTACTCAGCCCATTCGTCCGCCATTTCCTCGACGGAAATCTGACCCAGCAGCGCCTGCTGCGAGGTTTCGAGAACCAGCGAGTCGGCAAAATAGCCAAAGCCTTCAAGGTAGGTCGGCATGCTCATCGGCTGCCATGCATCGCCGTTCAACTCGGTGAACCAGCCAGCGAACTGTTCGCTGCGGAAATGCGGATCCTGGTCGGCGCCCTTGTGGATCGGGATCACCCCGACTCGCTTGGCCCAGGCAATGTTCGATTCCGGGTTCGACAGGTGCCCGATCAGCGACCAGGCCTCGTCCTTGTGATCCGTGCTGTCGAAGGCGGCCCAGCCAGCATAACCGATGGTCGGGAAGGACAGGCCATCCGGGCCTTTCGGCATCGGCGCGACTGCGAAACGGTCACTTTCCATCCGCTGGGCAATCGCGATCAGCGCATCGGGATCCTGATCGAGGAAGGCGCAGGTGCCCGAGTAGAACCCGGCGACGATCTCGTTAAAGCCCCAGGAAACGGAGTCCCGCGGCGCCAGTCCGTCCTGGTAGAGGTCGACCAGGAATTGCAGCCCCGCAACCGCCTCGGGCGTGTTGAGCGTGCTTTTCCCGTCTTCGTCGAAATAATTCTGCGCGCCGCGCATTGTCATGGCCATCATCATCCAGCCGTTCAGGCCGCCGGGGCCACCGCGCAGGCAATAGCCGTATTTGCCGTCCTGTTCAGAGATCTTGGCCGAAATCTCGCGGAACTCTTCCAGCGTTGCGGGCGGGGCGTCATACCCTGCCTCTTTCAGCATCTCCTTGTTGTAGAACATGGCGCGCAGGTAGAAACCGTAAGGGATTTCCTTGAGCTTGCCGCCCTTTGTGGCCGACCCCATGTCGATGGTCGTCTGGGTCAGCGTATCGGCATGTTCCCAGGTCTCGAAGTGCGGACCAAGGTCCATCAGCCGGTCGGAATACAGCCCAAGCCAACGGTCGGGCATTTCGACAACGTCCGGAATATCGCCGCCGGCAACCATCGTGGCGAATTTCTCAAAGGCCTGGCCCCAGGGCAGGGACACGATTTCGACCGTGTGGCCGGTTTGCGCCTCCCATTCCGCGACCATGCTTTTCAGCGTTTCGGTTCTTTCCGGGCTGGTGATCACCTCGACCAGCTTCAGGTCGGCGGCATAGGCGCCGGACCCGATGATTGCCGCCAAAGCGGTACTTGCGACTAGTGTCTTCATAACTTTCCTCCCAGTTATTGATTGAATTGCTCGGCCATTTGTTTTCGGCCGGGTTCACGCGGTCGCCTTGTCCAGTGCGGATTTGAAATCCGACCAGAGCGCCTCGGCCTCCTCGAGGCCGAGAGACAGGCGAACCATCGTATCGGGGACGCCAAACCGTTTCAGGGAATTGGTCGCCCCTTCTTGTGCAAGGGCAACCGCCGCAGGCAGGACAAGGCTTTCGAACCCGCCCCAGCTGACGCCGAAGTGGAAAAGGGTCAGCTCATTTGCAAAGCGGCGGACGTCGACTTCCGGGGCGAATTCGATGGACATCAGCCCCGAACGCCCTTTCAGCCCGGGCACATCGTTCGGACCCGGCGAATTCACTGCCTTGATCTGCGGAAGAACACTCAGCCGGTCGACAAAGATATTCGCGGTCCGCTCGTGCTCGCGCATCCGCGCAGGCAACGTACGCAGCCCCCGGACCAGAAGCCAGGACTCCATCGGCGCCAGCTTCCCCCCCAACAGGGGCAAGGTCAGGTCGCGCAACATGCCGATGTACTTGGCGGACGAGATGACAACCCCGGCAACGGTGTCGGAATGCCCGCAAATGTATTTCGTTGCCGAATGCAGAACGATGTCGATCCCGAGGGTCAGGGGGTTCTGGAACACCGGGGTCGCCCAGGAATTGTCGATGACAGAAATGCAACCGTGCCGTTTCGCATGCGCTGCCACCTTCTGAAGATCGACCACCTCCATCATCATGGAATTGGGGCTTTCCAGGTAGACGACATCGACGCCGCGGAGCAGGTCCGGATCCGACTCGATCTCGGCGCCAGAGTGATAGCTGATCTCGATGCCGAAGGGGCGCAGCATCCGTTCCATCAATCGATAGGCGTCGGGATAGACATGGTCGATGCAGACCATCCGGTCGCCCGGTTTGAGCAACGCAAAGAGCGTCGAGGAAATCGCCGCCATCCCCGAGGCAAAACCAACCGCCGCCTCCCCCTGTTCAGCCTTGGCCATCATGGCCTCGAAACTGGCGACAGTGGGATTTTGCACCCGCGTATACAGGGCCCGGTCACTTTCACCTGCCATGCGCGCCTCGAAGGCTGTGAAATCGTCAAAGGTAAACAGCGACGTCTGGTATATCGGCGGCGTCACCGAGCCAAAGTCGCCGCCGTGCGGTCGCGAAAGTTGTGTCTTCAAGTCCTCGTCACGCATCCGCGCCGTCTCCGATGATCTTCTCCACGTCCCTGCCTGTCAGGTCCGTGATCTTGTGCATGAGTTCCGCTGCGCGGTCGGCGTCGCCGGCGCAGATGGCTTCGGCCATTTCGATGTGCAGGGGGATCGTATCCGTCCCGAGCATGGGCTCGCCGAGCGGCGCCTCGTAGACCGAGTGGAAAGCCCCCTGCAGCTGGTCGACCAACTGTTTATACAGGGGGTTTCCCGTTGCCTCGTGAATGGTCGCATGGAAGGCGTGATCGGCTTGCCGCCAGTCCTGTCCGCTGCGCCAGATGTCCATCAGCTTGTAGCAGCTCGTCATGATTTCGTGTCGTTGCCGGTCCGTCGCGCGCAGAGTCGCAAGTCGCACGGCGTCGGCCTCCAAGGGCCGCCTGACCTCAAGCATCCGCTGCAGGCTCTGCGCCTCCAGCGTGATCGCGATGGGCAGGTGCAGCGAACTGGTGGTTATCGGCGCCCGCAACACGGTTCCGGCACCCTTGTTCCGGGTCACGATCCCGAGGCTCTGCCAGGCCTGCAAGGCCTCGCGCACCGTCGAACGTCCGACCCCCAAGGCCTTTGCCAACTCCGTTTCAGGCGGGAGACGGTCGCCGACACCGATGCCGTTTTCCGCGATCATCTCGGCAATCCGATTGAGGACTTCGCGCGCCTTTCCGGTGCCGCTTCGTGTTGCATTCCTGATCATTCGCACAGCATTGAAACATTGTCTGAGCAAGTCAACATCTTTGTCTGACATAAGTGCCAAACTTACTCTGACAATGTTTGATCAAAGCCATAGGCGATTGAAAATCCGATTTTTTTTTGACTGCAAATTTCTTGCGTATGGGTCGCTCTGGTGGCCCTTTGTGCCCCAAATACGCGGACAAACGGGGCCTGCCTCCAGCAGCGATTCCCGCCGTGGGGCTGGATTGCTCCGCACAGAGAAGAGAGCACAAAGGCGCCGGGGCAAGGCAGGCGCTGTTCGCGTTGAGAACACGCAAGTGCTCGCCCATCGAGACACTCAAGGCGATTGCATGTGCCGTCCCCGCTCTCGTCCTGCCGAGATACAAGGCCACGGCCTTTGCCCCCGCGTTGCTTCGAGACGAGGGCAGGAAATTAGCTTGAAATTGAAACATGATTCAGTATTCATATTTCTATGAGAAGTGCATCCATACCGAAAACCAAGCGCGGGCAGGACCGACGGGCGAAGATTCTCGGAGCGGCGGAAATGGTCATGGGGGAACACGGGTTCTCTGCCGCTTCTATCGCCCAGATCACGCGTGCCGCAGATACCGCGCTTGGGACGTTCTACATTTACTTCCAGAGCAAGGAGGAAATCTTCCACGAGCTGGTCCTGGAAATGGGGCGCATCACGCGGTCGATCATGTCCCAAGCCATTGCGGGCGCACCGAACAGGCTTGAAGCAGAGCGGGCAGGCCTCAGGGCGTTCCTAATGTTCGTGCTGGAACGCCCCACGCTCTACCGCATCGTCGAAGAGGCGCGCTTTGTCGACCCGGTCGCCTACCGCGACTATTTCTCAGGTTTCGCAGAAGCCTATGCCGCGGGCCTGCGCTCGGCCGAAACCAGAGGAGAGATTTCCTCGGGCGACGCCGAAGTCCGCGCCTGGGCCCTGATGGGCTTGTCGAAAGCCCTTGGCGATCGCTATGTCCTTTGGGAAGAGACACCGGACATTGATCGTGTCGTGGACGAAGCCCATGCGCTGATCTGCAAGGGGCTTGCCCCGTGACAGGCTTGGTGCAGACCAGCGTAACCTGCCTTGCGTCCGGCGTGGACTGTTTTCAGATCGCGCTATCCGCGCCACGAGCCAACGCGCTTGAGCCCGATCTGCTGGCAGCACTCCACGCGGCCCTCGACAAACTGGAAACCTCCGGCGCCCGGACGGCTCTGCTGAGCGGCGGCAAAAATTTCTCGACCGGCGGCGACGTCGGCCGTTTCCTTGAAGCCGCAGAAAATAGCCAAGCAGTAGAGTATGCCCGCAAGGTGGTCCCTGCCCTTCAGTCGCTGGTCCTGCGGATGATCGGGATGCCGGTGATTTTCGGCTGCGCGGCACGGGGCGCCGTCACTGGCGGGGCGGCGGGCCTGCTCTGGGCGTCGGATCTCGTGATGCTGTCGGCGGATGCTTTTGTTCAGCCCTATTACGCAACCGTCGGCTTTGCCCCGGATGGCGGCTGGACCGCGCTTCTCCCCGAGTTCATCGGTTTGCCGGCAACGCGCCGGTGGCTGTTGGCGGATGCGCGTCGGGACGCAGGCGATCTGGTCGCCCTTGGGCTCGCGGACAGAGTCGATCAGGCGCCCGAGGACAAGGCCTTCCACGACCTCGCCAAGCTCGACCTGGACGTGGCGCTGGAAACCAAGGCCCTGCTTTGGGACGCGCGGCGCAAGACCGCCGTGCAGGACCGGCTGGAGGCGGAGACCGAGGCATTCCTGCGCAGGATCGCGGCGACGGATACACACACCAAGATGGCAAGGTTTCTCGGCAGGCAGGAGGTGACGCCGAATGTTTGATACAGTGCCCGACATGGCCTTCAAACGGGCCGAGCTTGCTCCGGACGCTATCGCGTTCCGGGACAGCACATCCGCAAGGGACTGGACATTTGCAGAGGTCAACCGTGCCGCGGATGGCATTGCGGAGGCTCTTCTCGCCGCAGGCCATGCCGAGGGCGACCGGATTGCCATCCTGTGTCACAACCGGGTCGAGTTCTTTCTGACCCTCTTTGCCTGCCAGAAGACCGGGCTCATCATGTGCCCCCTCAACTGGCGACAGCCTGCGGCGGAACTGGCAGGTGCCCTCGCACCCGTAGGCGCGCAGGCGATCCTGTTTGATGCAGGCCACGCCGAGACGGCACAAGAGCTTGCTTCGCAACTCTCGCTGACGGCCTATTCCATCGAGCGCGACCTCCCCCGGTGGACAAACAGCCCCTCCCGGCGGTTTCACGCGCCTGTCCCGGCGCCACGGCCCTGGTACCTCTTGTTCACCTCCGGGACGACGGGTCTGCCCAAGGCGGTGATCCAGACCGCGCGCATGGCTTGGGTCAATGCGATCAACATTGGTCAGGCGATCGGGCTGACGGGGGGTGACAGGTCGGTGAACTTTCTGCCGCTGTTCCACACGGCGGGTATCAACCTTTACACGCTGCCGGTGTTTCTCAATGGCGGCGTTTCGACGATCCTGCCGAAATTCGAACCGGAAACGCTCTTGCAACTCATCCGGCGTGGCGAAATCACCCAGTTCTTTGGCGTACCCGCGATCTACCAGGCGTTTTCCCTCATGCCCGACATAGACACGGTCGACTGGACCGCGTTGCGCTGCGGCTGCGGCGGCGCACCCTTGTCGGAACCGTTGATCCGCTTTTTCGCGGACAGGGGCCTGAATGTACTTAACGGTATGGGAATGACAGAGACCGGCCCGACCGTCTTCCTTATGGACGAGCATCACGCCAGCAAAAAGATCGGCTCTGTCGGCAAGGCCCAGGTGATGACGGATGTCCGGCTGGACGGTGTCCCCCAGGGCGAGGCGGGCACAGGCGAACTCCAGCTTCGGGGGCCGGGCATCACGCCCGGCTATTTCCGCAATCCAGAGGCGACGGAAAAAACCTTTACGCCGGACGGCTGGCTGGCCAGTGGCGACATCGCCCGGCGCGATGCCGATGGCTATTACTACATCGTCGACCGTATCAAGGATATGTATATCTCCGGCGGTGAAAACGTCTATCCGGCCGAGGTCGAACGCGTGCTCAACGAACACCCTGCCATCCAGGAAAGCGCGGTAATCGGCGTATCGGACCAGAAATGGGGTGAAGTCGGCGCCGCCTTCGTCCTCTTGCGTCCCGGTCATCAACTGGATCCCGACACCCTGCGGCCCTGGGCCCGCGAACGGCTGGCCGGATACAAGGTGCCGGCCTCGGTCCATGTCGTTGACGACTTCCCGCGCACGGCGGCTGGCAAGGTGCGCAAACCCGACCTCAAGAGGATGTTTCAGGATGCTTGACCTCACTGCGACATGGACGCCGACCCAAGCCGAGTTCAATGCCTTCGCAAAGGTCTCGGGGGATGACAATGCAATCCATGTGGACGAGGCGTTTTCGGCCCGCACGGCCTTTGGCCGCACCGTCAGCCACGGCATGCTGATCTATGCCAAGTTCTGGGGTCTGCTCAAACAGCACCGGCCCGAGGCGCGGCAGGTGACACAGTCCATGATGTTTCCCAACCCCGCCTTCGCGGGCGAAGAGATTACCCTGAACATCCGTGAAACCACGCCGGGGCAGCTTTCCCTGCGCGCGATCCGCGCGGAGGATGGTGCCGAGGTTCTGATCGGCGAAACGGAGATCGCATGATGGAAACCGGACAAAAAGCCACCATAACCCGCAGCTATTCCCAGGCCGACCTCACGGCCTTTTCCGGGCTCTCCGGGGCCACGGCGGATACCCATGTGCCCGAACCCCTGATCGCGGCGCTGTTTTCCTATCTCCTGGGCGTTGAACTGCCGGGGTCGGGGACGAACTATCTGAAGCAGGACCTCAGGTTCGCCTCCCCTGCCCCGCTCGACACCGCGCTGACCGCGACGGTCGAAATCACGCGACTGCGCCCCGAAAAGCACCTCGTCGATCTCTGGGCGACATGCGTCACGCCGGACGGGACGCTGGTCTGCGAGGGCCGTTCGCTCGTCAAGGCAAAGGATGTGGCCAAAAGCCCGCTCAGTCCGTAACCGCGCGCGCGAAATGCGCAATCGTATCTGCGAAGGCTTCGGGTTCTTCGAGATGCGGCGAGTGCCCGGACTGGCGAAAGACGTGCCGCCGCGCCTGCGGGGCGTGGGCGCAGAGCCAGGCCGCGGCCCCTTCTGCGTAGACCCGGCTCTGCGCACCGGAACACACCAGATAGGGCACGTCGATCAACGGGATGACCGCGCGTTCGTCAAAGGCCAGCAGATCATCCCAGAGCGCGCGCATCTTGTCGGGGTCATGGGATGCGATCAACGCCTGCGCCTTTTGCCGCGACAATCCCGTGGCGCCTGCGCGCGAGGCGAACATGGTCGCGGCAATGCCATGCGTCACGCCTTCCCAATCGCTGTCGAAGCGCAGCCGCGCAGCGGCCACGCTATCCTGCGTTTCCCCCCGCAACCCATGCGGCCAATCCGGCGCGGGCATGACCCTCGGGCTCATGTCGACGGTGACGAGCCCCGAAATTCCCGCAGACCCGTGCTGTGCGATATACCTCCAGGCGGTTGCCGCGCCCATCGACCAACCGATGATAACGGGCCGCTCTGCCCCGCAGGACGCAATGCAATCGGCCAGCACCCCTGCACAGCTGTCGATATCGGGCGGCAGATGCGCGGCTTTGCCGTGTCCGGGCAGATCCGGTGCGAAACAAGCGAACTCGGGCGAGAGGCGCCCGACGATACCGTCGAACACCGCTCCCCGCATGGTCCAGCCGTGGAGAAAGATCAGGGGGTGCCGCACGCTCAGCGCCCGGCCCTCAACCGCCCCACGATTCCCGTCGGAAAGAAATAGACGCTCAGGACAAAGAGCACACCGAGCCAGAGCAGCCAGCGGTCAGGATCGAGGAGTTGCGACAAAAGCGGGATCGCGGTGGTCGCCTCCGAGGCGCTGCCCATGAGCGTTTGCAGGTAGTTCTGCGCCAGGACAAAAATCGTCGCCCCGATCACCGCGCCATACATCGTGCCCATGCCGCCGATCACCACCATCAGGAGGATGTCGAGCATGATCTCGAAGGACAGCGTGGTATCCGGCCCGACATAGCGCAGCCAGATCGCGAACAGGCTGCCCGCCAGCGCCGCGACGGCTGCCGACAGGCAGGTGGCCAGCGTCCGGTAGGCCACGACCCTGTAGCCGATGGCCTCGGCCCGGAAATCATTTTCGCGGATGGCTTGCAGGACGCGCCCAAAGGGCGAATTCACGATGCGCAGCAAGAGCAGGAACAGCGCGAGTGAGCCGAAAAACACCAGGTAGTAGTTCAGCGTTTTCCCGGACACCCTGACGCCGAAAATCTCTCCCAGCCGGAACGCTGGCGTCAGTTCCCGCGGGACCTTGTAGTTCAGCCCGTCCTCGCCGCCCGTGAGCCCCGAGAACTGCGAGACCAGCACCGCAACTGCCGAGGCCACGGCCAGCGTGATCATGGCAAAGAAGATCGCCCGCACCCGCAACGAGAACAGCCCGATCAGCAGCGCGACCACCGCGGACGCGATGGCACCAAGGCCCGCGCCGACGACCAGCGCATCGAACCCGCGCCCCATGTGGACAGAGGCCAGCGCAACCCCGTAGGCGCCGAGGCCAAAGAACATCGTATGCGCAAAACTGACGATACCCGAGTAGCCAAGCAACAGGTCGTAACTGGCGACAAGCACGATGAAGATGCAGATCCGCGCCGCCGTCTCGAGCGAGCGCACCCCCGGAAAGAGGAACGGGGCAAGCGCCAAGGCCACGAGGATCACCAGCAGAATGACAGTCAGGAGAGCGGAACGCGGCTTGTCGCCGGAGAGGAGATTGACGAGCATCTTATTTGGCCTTCACGACGGGCAGCATGCCTTGCGGCCGCCACAGCAGGATTGCGGTCATCAGGGCGATGTTGGACACAAGCGCCAGCTTGGGTTCGAGAAAGGCCACGTAGTTCTGCAGCAACCCGACAAGCAATGCGCCAATGAAGGCGCCTTCGACAGAACCTAGCCCCCCGATGATGACCACGATGAAGACGAGGATCATCATTTCTTCGCCCATGCCGGCTGTGATGACTTCCTGGTACAGCCCCCACATCACGCCACCGAGACCCGCAAGCGCCGACCCCGCGATGAAGACCCCGATAAAGACCATGCGCAGGCGATAGCCGAGCGCCTCGACCATCTCGCCGTTCTCGACACCTGCGCGCACGATCAGGCCGATCTTGGTCCGGCGCAGAACCATGCGCATCGCAACGAACAGCGCGATCCCCACAACCACCGCAAGCAGCCGGTACTTCTCGACAGCGGCGCCGCCGAAGGTCACGGCGCCCTTGAGCGTCTCGGGGCGCGTAAGGAAAATCTCCTCGGGGCCCCAGACCACGTGAATGAGTTGTTCGATGACGATCAGCCCGCCGACCGTGATCAGGATCTGCTTGAGGTGCGCGCCGTAGACAGGGCGCACGATGATCCGTTCAAAGCCCCAGCCCAGAACGCCGGTGACAGCCATCGCGGCGATCACCGCAAGCAGGACAGCCCCCATGTTGAGCGCCAGCGACGGCGCCTCGGTCCAGCCGCCAAGGGTCATCAGGACAGAAATGCCGACAAAGGCCCCGACCGAGATAAACGCCCCGTGGCCGAAGTTGATGACATCCATCAATCCAAAGACCAGCGTCAGCCCCGAGGCCATGATAAAGATCATCGTCCCCATCGCGAGGCCGGACACCGTCAGCGTGAGCCAGGAACTT
Organism: Mameliella sp. AT18; assembly: GCF_028807275.1. Classification (NCBI taxonomy): domain Bacteria; kingdom Pseudomonadati; phylum Pseudomonadota; class Alphaproteobacteria; order Rhodobacterales; family Roseobacteraceae; genus Antarctobacter; species Mameliella sp. AT18. The sequence continues at coordinate 2,952 of NZ_JARAMO010000027.1, read as the reverse complement.
GGCGCGCCGATCGCGACAAAGCCCAGGACCACGAGAACCGGGATGAGCAGGAAGGGCGCCGCCGTGCCGATGCGTTCGGACAGCGTGACATCCGCGAAAGTGGGTTTGTGTTCCGGTGCCGACGACATTCAGTGCGCCTCCATGCTCAGGCCCATCAGGCGCTCCTGCAGTTCGGCATCACCCGCAAGCTCGGCCATTGCGCCGGTCCAGACGATGCGCCCGTCTTCCATGACGGCGGCGGTGTCGCCAAGCGCCTTGGCCACGGCAAAATTCTGTTCGACCAACAGGATCGACGCCCCCTGGCGTTTCAACTCGCGCAGCGCCCCGGCCATGGTCGAAATGATCGCCGGGGCCAGGCCCTTGGTCGGCTCGTCGATCAGGTAGAGGCTGCGCTCTTCGGCCATGGCGCGGGCAATGGACAGCATCTGTTTCTGCCCGCCGGACAGGTTGCCGGCCTCCGAGTGCCAGAAAGTCCGGAGCGGCGGAAAGACGGTGAACAGCCAGTCCCGCCGTTGCGGGTCCAGCGGGCCGGAGGCCGCGGCAAGGGTCATGTTTTCCTCGACGGTCAGATCCGCAAAGATGCCCATGTCCTCGGGCACGAAACCGATGCCCGCACGTGCCCGCGCAGGCACCGGCAGCGATGTGATTTCGTCGCCGTTGTAGGTGATCGTGCCGGATTTCGCCTTCCAATGGCCGATGATCGTGCGCAGGGTCGTGGTCTTGCCGACCCCGTTGCGCCCCAAGAGCATGGTCACGCCGCCGCGCGGCACGTCGAGGTCGACGCCCTGAAGGATATGGTATTGCGCGATATCCGTATGCACGTCGCGCAGGCTCAGAACCGGATCAGACATCTTCGAGTTCCCGTCCCATATAGGCTTCCTGCACGATGTCCGAGGCCATCACCTCGGCGGGTGGTCCGTCCGCCACAAGCGCACCGTTGTGCAGCACGATGATCCGGTCCGCGAGAGAACGGATCACGTCCATCTTGTGTTCGACCAGCAGGATGGTGCGTTCGCGGTCGGCCTTGAGTTCGGCGATCAGGTCCAGAACCACGGGCGCCTCGTCGACACTCATCCCCGCCGTCGGTTCGTCGAACATATAAACCATCGGATCCAGCGCGATCAGCAGCGCCACTTCCAGCTTGCGCTGGTTGCCGTGGCTCAGCTCGGCCACCGTGTTGTGCCGCAGCGTGTCGAGCCGAACGCGTTCCAGTACGGCCAGCGCGGCAGTTGTCATCTCGGTATGGCTGTCGGCCATCGAGAACAGGCTGAACCCCTTTTGCCGATGCGCCTGGATGACAAGGCGCACATTTTCCAGCACGCTCAGGTTCGGGAACAGGTTGGTCAGCTGGAACGCCCGGCCCAGCCCCCTGCGGCAGCGCTGCGCGACGCCCAGCCCGGTAATATCCTCCCCCAACAGCTTGACGCGGCCGGCGCTGGCCGGGATCTGGCCAGAGATGAGGTTGAAATAGGTCGTTTTGCCGGCGCCGTTCGGTCCGACGATCGCGGTCAGCTCACCGGCGCGGAACGAGCAGGAGATGCCGTCGACCGCGACGTGACCGCCAAAGCGAACCGTCAGGCCGTCCGTTTCCAGAAGGGTCTGTGTCATGAAAGAACCAGAGTCTTGGTGGAGAGCAAGGGGCGGGGAATACCCGCCCCACCCGGTCAGTTGCGGATCGGGATGTCCATTTCATCGATGCCGATTTCGCGCACAAGAACCGGCACGCCATAGTCCTTGCCCTCCTGCACTTCGGTGCGGAAGTGATACATGACCTGCAAGGCCTGGTGGTCCTCGGCGCGGAACCGCATCGGGCCCTTGGGCGAGGCCCATTCCAGGCCCTCCATCGCGTCGATCAGCGCCTCGGTGTCCTCTGCGCCACCCGCGGCCTTGATCGCCTCGACAACCGCGATACCGGCGGACATCCCGCCCGCGGTAAAGAAGTCCGGCGGCGTGCCAAAGCGTTTCATGTGCTCTTCGACAAGCCAGTCGTTCACCGGGTTCTTCGGGATTTCGTAATAGTAGTAGGTCGCCCCTTCCATGCCCGGCAGTTCCTTGTAGGCCGTCAGCGCCGCAAGGATGTTGCCGCCGGTCGCGATCTCGAGGCCAAAGCGGGACGGGTCCATCGCGTTGATCTTGCCCATCGGATTGCCGCCTCCGGCCCAGATGATGAAGAGCTTCTTTTCACCTTCGACATCGGCCATGTTCTGGAAAATCCGCTCTGCGGCAGCGGTGAAATCCGTCGTGTCGGTCGGGACATATTCCTCGTAGGCGACAACCGCGCCGGTCTTCTCGATCGCCTCCTTGAAGGCGGCCACGCCATCGCGGCCAAAGGCATAATCCTGTGCCAGCGTCGCCACGGTCACATCCTTGCCGCCAAGCGCAACCGCATTGGCGATCGCATCCTGGGACGAATTTCGCCCGGTGCGGAAGATATAGCGGTTCCAGTTCTCCCCGGTGATCGAATCCGCAACGGCGGGCTCCACGATCAGGACGCGTTCGTATTCCTCGGCGACCGGAAGCATCGCCAGCGCAACACCCGATGACACCGGGCCGACCGCGATATGCGCATCGTCATCCCCATAGGCTTCGGCCAGCAGGGCCTTGCCCAGGTCCGGCTTCAGCTGCGTGTCCTTTTCGATCACGACAATCGGCTCGCCGTCGATCTCCATCGTTCCGCCGGTCGCATAGGCCAGCCCCATCATGAGACCGTCATGGGACTGCTTGGCATAGGCTTCGAACGGGCCTGTCTTGCCATAGACATGGGCTATTCGGATCTCCGCCGAGAGCGGCGCGGCCATGGCCATGATCGCCAGGGCCGAAAATACGCTACGTAACATTGCTGGGGTTCCTCCCGTTAGACTCCTCCGCCGAAAAATATGAAACATGAATCATTATTCACGTCAAGAGAGACGACCGGACCCGGTGGAGTAGCCCCCTGAAAGTGGTCCACCA
>NZ_JARAMO010000026.1:0-21891 GCF_028807275.1 Mameliella sp. AT18 | reverse complement strand
CCCCCGAGGTATTTGGAAAACCAAAGAAGGGGGGGGAGGCCTTGCGTCACCGTTCGCGGAACTGCGGCCCTTCGAACGTGCGGGCGGGATCGCCGCGCTGCAACTGATGGTGCAGCCAATGCGCCTGCCCCTCCCGCGCCGCCCGTGCCTCGGCGACATCCGAATCGGCCAGCGCCTGCAGTCGCTCCAGGGCCAACCGCCGGTTTTGATGCTGCGAGCGTTGATCACGCACTACGACCGCATATGCGCCCCAGCGCGCGCGGATCGCGCTGGAGGTCTTGTTCTGGTGCTGGCCACCGGGTCCGCCGGCGCGGATCGCGGTCATCTCCACCTCACGCGGGTCGATATGCGCCCCGCGCGCCGTGCTGGGCAGACGAAAGACCTGCACGAACCAGGTCTTGCGCTTGTGACGCGGGCGCAGGGTGCTGGGACAGCGCCAGAGCAGCACACCCTCCCAGCGCGCCGCCAGCGCCTGGGCCCCCGGCCCGCTGAGCACGGCAATGGCCGAAACCGGGCCAGTGCGCCCCGCACGTTCGGCCAGGTCCAGCGTGACGCCCTGCGCCTCGGCCTCTTCCGCCAGGCGGGTCAGCACATGACCCACCGCCTGCTGACATTCACCCGGCCCGTTGCCGCTGGAAATCAAGAGGGTCACCATCAGCGGCCCCCCTTGCTGGTCTTGAAGGTGATGAGCGGGGCCAGCGACGCCGCCTCCCGCGCCAGTCCGAAACCTTCGAGATCACGCAGAACCGCGCCCGCGTCCTTGTAGGCGCTGCCCGCCTCCTCGATCAGCAGGTCACGGTCGGCACAGATGACGCGCCCGCCGAACCGGGTCTGGCGCATCGCCTCCAGTTCCGATTTCACCCGGCGGATACGCCCGTGCATGGCGGCACGGTCATAGCGCCGCCCCGCCCCGTGCGAGACAGACCCCAGCGCCTCTGCCGGCCCCTCGGGCACCACCATGAGGTAACTCAGGCTCTCGCGCGACCCGGCCAGGGGCGCCAGCCTGCGATCCGGTGCGGCGGCGCCCTTGCGATGCAGCCAGCCGTCGGGCCGGCCCTCAAGGTGGTTGTGCGGCGCATCGCAGATCAGCTCTGCCGAACAGCGCAAGGCTTCTGAGGCCGCCTGCGCCAGCAGCGCGCGGTTGATCCGCGCCCAGGCCTGCGCGGCGCCATGCAGGGCGGCATAGCTGTCCGCCGCCTCGCTGCCGGGCAGAAAGCCGTCCTTCCAGCTGTTCTCGATCCCGGTGAAAACCCCGGCGCCATGCCCGCGAGAGCCGGTGTGCACCAGCAGGCACAGGTCACCCGGCGCAAGGCCCGGCGCCTTATCGGCCACCTCCTGGACCACCTGAAGTTCGCAGAAATGGTTGCCGCCGCCGAGGGTGCCCAGCCCCTGGGGCCCCAGCAGCTCGGCCTCCGTGCCCGCCAGCGCCGCGCGCGCCTCCTCGGCCGCCGTCCCGTCTTCCAACACCTCCAGCCGCCGCGCGGCCTTGTCCAGCTTCAGCTTGCGGCGCGGCAGGTCGAGCCGGTACAGCGCCATGCCACAGCCGATGTCCGGACCGATCAGTTGCGGATAGATGCGGTCGGCCAGGAAGGCGCCCCCGACCGGGCCATGACGGCCCGGGTGCAGGTCGGGAAACCCGGCAACGACGCCCATGCCGGGCCAGCCGGCAACCTCGTTCAGTTGATCGACGGCGCGTCCTTCGATCCAGGCGCCGTCAGAGTAGAATTCGCAGACACGCGCAGGTGCCGCGATGGGGGAATTTCCCATAGGTCCGTCTTTCTCAAATCATGAGAGGCGGCCTGGAAAAGGCCGCAAAGGCGGATCGTCCAAGGGGGGATGGCGCGCGCCCGCAGGCGCGGAAAATCAGCGGCCCGAACGATCCAGGGAGGAAGCGGTGACGATAGATCCGGTCATGTGCGGCCCTCCTCTGTTGTCGGGGTGATGAATGCAACTGAGATACCCCGCCGGCGTATCAACGCCAACGGGGGAATTCCTGACCTCGCGCCTTTGTCGCGCAAATGCCTCAGGCGGCCTTGGAGGCCTCGGTCTCTGTCAGGATGGTGTAAAGCGTGGTCGGCACCGGGTTGGCGCGCAGCTTGGCGCAAAGCCCCTGGTCCCGCAGGCTGCGCGAAACCAGCGCCAGCGCCTTGAGATGTTCGACCCCGGCCTCTTCGGGGGCGAAGATAGCAAAGACGATGTCCACGGGCTGGCGGTCGACCGCGTCGAAGTCGACGGGTTTTTCCAGCAGGATAAAGGCGCCCGCCACCTCGTCGATGCCGGGAATCCGCGCATGGGGCAGCGCGACCCCGTGGCCGACACCCGTCGGCCCCAGGGCTTCGCGTTCCATCAGCGCCTCGAGGATGCGAGGCGCGTTGACGCCATAAGCGCCCTCCGCGAGGTCCGAGATGTCATGCATCAGTCGCTTTTTGCTGGAGGTCGAGGAAACGACTTTGACAGCAGTCGGCGAGATGAGATCGACAAACTTCATGAGCCCTGCCTGTAACTAGGGTGCGAACACTGCACGGGTCCGGTCTGGTGGCGGGGGACGGACCCTTACGGATCGATCCAGCCGATGTTGCCATCATCCCGGCGATACACGACGTTCACGCCATCCTTCTTTTCGTTGCGAAACACCAGAACAGGCGCTCCGGCCAGTTCCATCTGCATCACGGCCTCCCCAACCGACAGAGACGGGATCTTGGTTTGCATCTCCGCCACGATGATCGGCTGCAGCGTTTCGGGTTCTTCCTCCCCCGAATCCGCTTCGGTGGCGAGGATATACGAGGCTGCCCCGAAATGTTCAACAGGTTCGGACCGGTCCTTGTGATGGTCTTTCAACCGGCGCTTGTAGCGACGGAGCTGTTTGTCCATTTTTTCCGCGCAGGCCTCGAAGGCTGCATAGATTTCCGTCGCATGTCCCTTGGCGGCAGCGTTCAGCCCGCTCGACAGATGAACGATCGCTTCGCAGACATATTCATGGGCCGCCTTTGAGAAAACCACGGTCGCGTCGGTCGGACGCTGGCCGTACTTGTCCAGCACACCGCCCAGCTCGTTCGTGACATGAACCTGGAGCGCATCGCCGATATCGATGTGTTTTCCCGTGATCTGATAGCGCATGATTTGTCCTTTTCTTATGCACCCGTACGCCACACGGAGGACAAGCCCCCGTCGCGGCGTCACAAGGTTCAGGGAAGGTAGTACCGGATCGCGGAATGCACGCGGACAACCTCGGAACCGAGGAGCCCGCCAACACGCAATGCCGTGATCGATAGCACCATACTCATATTTGATGAGGAAACCGGCAGGTCTGTCAATGGAAACCGAATGCGGATCACGCGCGATCCAGCGACAATGTGTCCCCGGAGAGTGTCAAGGGCACAGGGTCCGATTTTCAACCAAAGCGAAAGTTCTCGCCCAGGTAGACACGCCTGACATTTTCATTCTGCACCACTTCCTGCGGCGTTCCCGACATCAGGACCTTGCCGTCATGCAGGATATAGGCGCGATCCACGATCTCCAGGGTCTCGCGCACGTTGTGGTCGGTGATCAGCACGCCGATGCCCCGGGTCTTGAGATCCGCGACAAGGTGGCGGATGTCGCCGACGCTGATCGGATCGACCCCGGCAAAGGGTTCGTCCAGCAGCAGGTACTTGGGATTCGCTGCCAGGCAGCGCGCGATTTCCACCCGCCGCCGTTCACCACCCGACAGGGCCAGCGCGGGGGCGCGGCGCAGGTGTTCGATCGAAAACTCGCCCAGCAGTTCCTCCAGCCGCTCGCGGCGGCGGTGGGCGTTGCGTTCGGCGATGTCCAGCACCGCGCCGATGTTGTCCTCGACGCTCATGCCGCGAAAGATCGACATTTCCTGCGGCAGATAGCCGATGCCCAGCCGCGCGCGGCGGTACATCGGCAGATAGGTCGCGTCATACCCGTCGATCAGAACCTGCCCGCCCTCGGGATTCACCAGCCCGGCGATGGCATAGAACGACGTCGTCTTGCCCGACCCGTTCGGCCCCAGCAGCGCCGCAACCTCTCCCCGGTCCACCCGCAGGCTGACGTCGCGGATGACGACGCGTTTGCGATAGCTCTTGCGCAGGTGTTCGACGCGAAGACCACTGTCGCCTTCGGTCACGCTCAGGTCCGGGCGGGCCATCTCAGGGCTGCCCCTCGCCGTCGGGTGCCTGCTGCAACACGGTGCGCACCCGGCCCGACAGCTGCGCGGTGCCGTCGCTGAGGTTGACGACCATGCGTTCGGCGGTCAGCGCACTTGGGCCCTGGGTCAGCAGGACATTGCCGGTCATGACGACCTGCCCGGCCTCGATGTCGTAATCCGCGCGCTGCGCCTCTGCCGCCTCGGAGCCGCTGACCAGGGTCACGCCGCGCGTGGCCTCCATCCGCCGGATCCGCCCGGCCTCGTTCGAGTAGACGACCAGCACCCGAGGTGCCGCAAGCCGCATCTGCCCCTGCGCGATCACCACGTTGCCGGTATAAAGGGCGGTTCCGTCGGCCTGGTTCACCTGCAGCGTGTCGGCCGTCACCTCGACCGGGGCGCGGGTGTCCTGCTGCATTCCGCCAAAGGCCACCTGGGCCCCTTGCGCAGCCGCGCCCAGAGGCGCGAGGAAAAGCATGACGGCAAGCAGGGGACGGATCATTCGGCAGCACTTTCTTCTTTCGGCGGTTGATATACCAGTTTCACGCCGCCGGAAAACACCATTTGCACCGCCCCCTCTTCTCCGCTGGGCGCGATCTTGAGATGGCCGGCCTCGAAACGGCCCACCGGACCCTCGCCGCTGACCGGGCCGATGCTTTCTGCCGCGATCTCGTCCAGCCGTGACATCAGCCCCTCTGTGCGCAGAACATAGCCCTGCGAGCTTTCGATGCGCACGCCGCCCTGCAGGTGCGCCAACTGGTTCCTGTCGCGCAGCGTCGCCTCGACGGCGTCCAGCCGCAGTTCGCTGCCGTCGGTCAGGCGCATCCGCGCCTCCAGCTCATCGGCGATGATCTGGCCGTCCCCCTCGGGCCGCACGCTGCGCGCGGTCATGGTCAACACGTCGCCCTTGGTGGTGGTTCCCGCATAGTACGGCGCGCTCACCTGCTCGCGCGCGACATTCCTTTGCAAAGCCTCGACAAAGGGCACGTCCTGCAACGGCTCGGTCGAGCGGGATAGGAAGAACAACGTCGACAGCATGGCCAGTGCCACCAGGGGAAGAAGGATCTTCAGCCAGGCGATCACCCGCGAGTAAAGCCCGTCTCCCCGGCGCATGTTCATCCCCTCTTACGCATGGGCAAAGATATCGGTGTCTGGCCAGCCTTCCAGGTCAAGGATCGCCCGGGTCGGCAGGAAATCGAAACAGGACTGGGCAATCTCCGTGCGCCCTTCGCGGTCCAGCATCTCGTTCAGCGCGTCGCGCAGCCGGTGCAGGTGCAGCACGTCCGATGCGGCATAGTCCTTTTGTGCCTCGGTCAGCTCCGCGGCGCCCCAGTCACTGGATTGCTGCTGCTTCGAGATGTCGACGGACAGCAGTTCCTGGGTCAGGGCCTTGAGGCCGTGGCGATCAGTATAGGTGCGCACAAGCCGGCTGGCGATCTTGGTGCAATAGACGGGCGCTGCCAGCGCGCCAAAGGCATTGTACATCGCGGCGATGTCGAACCGACCATAGTGAAACAGCTTCAGAACCTGCGGATCCGTCAGAAGGCGCGCAAGGTTGGGCGCCTCTGTCTGTCCCTTGGCGATCTGAACGAGGTGGGCATTCCCGTCGCCGCCCGACAACTGCACGACACACAACCGGTCGCGGTGCGGGTTCAGTCCCATCGTCTCGCAGTCGATGGCCACGACCGGGCCAAGGTCCAGATCATCCGGAAGATCGCCCTTGTAGAGATGGTTGGTCACAGTGCGCCCTTTCGTCCCGATCCGCTTGCCGGCTCGACATATCCGCGCCCATGCGGGCTTTCAACACTGGCCTCCCTGCCGCGGCTCTCGCCAAATGTGTTGTCGCGCCACATTTCTCCCGCAAGAGGCGAAAATCCGGCAAGTTTGTGGCAGATCCGGGCGAATCAATGGCGGCGCCAAGGTGTGATTCGGGCAGGATCAAGGCCGAGCCCTCTCGATTTTCTTATATTTGTAACAATCCGTGAGCTTGGCAACTCCCCCTATAATTGTCGAATATATCCGTCGCCCCTAAAGCCGCATCAGAATCCACCGAGCGGCGCATTCCGTTACGGCACGTCGCCGCCATTGTTTCCGCCAGGATGAATTTACAGGCACCCGCAAGATTTCCAAGAGACCATTGCCTCAGCGCCCCAGCCCTGTTTCCCTTATTTCCAGAGACTGTTCCCGATCTGGAAACATCTGCCCGCCAAAATCCTCGAAATTGTTTCAAAGCCCTCGATTAACCAACGGGAAACAAAGCTGCCTGGGGACGCTGAAAACACCCCCGAATTTCGCGTCATTATTGAGCGTTCAACCGAAATTTCCCCCGTATTTCAATCGCCTCCACAAGCGCACTTTTCACCTTTTGGTTGCGCTCTCCGGTGCAGATTGACGGAACGGCCGCGTGAAGCCATAAGAAATCTGTCGAACGATTGGGACAAACTTTCGTCGCAATTTAAATAAACTGCACTTGGGGGTTGGTGCTTCCACAATGGGAGTATCTCGGTAGGTCTGCTGCGCCTTTCGCGCATCGCCATTCGAAGACATGGCCAGGGCAATTTGCCCTGACGTCCGGGGGGACACGCATTTGCGTGTCATGGCGGAACTATGCCTGAAACAGCGATAAACTCGGATCAATTTCCCGTGCTCTCGTCAACGCATGACTCAGGAGGTCATCTTGACACTACAACTGCGCCAGCCGCTGCCAACGGCCAGAATTGAGAAGCTGATCGACGAGGCGCTGCGCGCCGAAACCGGTCCCGCCCTTTACCGCGACGTCTTCAAACGGGGGCTCGACGTGACGCTCGTCCTGCTCGGTGCCCTTCCGATCCTGATGATCGTCGGCATCTTTGCGCTGCTCGTCGCACGCGACGGTCACTCGCCCTTCTACTCGCAGAAACGGATCGGCCGGAATGGACGGATATTCAATATCTGGAAGCTGCGCAGCATGGTGCCCGATGCCGACGCCCGGCTGAGCGACTATCTCGATCAGAACCCCGCCGCGCGCGCGGAATGGGACCGCACGCAGAAACTGCGCCACGATCCGCGCGTCACGACCATCGGGTCGCTGATCCGCAAGACCTCGATCGACGAACTGCCGCAGCTGTTCAACGTGCTGCGCGGGGACATGTCGCTGGTCGGTCCGCGCCCGATGATGCCCTGCCAGCAGGAGATCTATCCCGGCACCGCCTATTACGCGCTGCGCCCGGGGATCACTGGCTACTGGCAGGTCTCGGTGCGGAACGAAAGCTCCTTTGCCCAGCGCGCCGGTTTCGACACCGCCTACCTGGCGCAATTGTCGCTGGCCAATGACCTGCGCGTGCTGGTCAAGACGGTGCGCGTGGTCGTGCACGGCACCGGCTGCTGAGCGCATTCGGCCGGGGCGACGCCCCGGCGCCACACATCAGTATTCCACCGTCGCCTGCATGCACTGGCGCCCGTCCGGGCCGCGCACCCAGAGGTCGTTGCCGTTTCGGCACAGGGTGGCGCGCTCGTCATGCATCAGGGGCGCCGTCGCCCGAAAACTGAAACCGCGCACCGGCGCCTTGTCCTGCGCGAACAGCAAAAGCCCCTGCGCCAGCAGCGGGCCATGCACCACCAGCCCGTCATAGCCCTCGACCGCCCGCGCGTATTCCACGTCATAGTGGATGCGGTGGCCGTTGAAGGTCAGTGCAGAGTAGCGGAACAGCAGCGTCTCGGAAAAACCCATCTCGCGGCTGGCCTCTTCGCCTGTCGGGGCCTCTGGCGGCACCGGGCGCGGCGCGGACGGGTCCGGGTCTTGGCGATAGACGAGGTCCTGCCGCTCTGTCACGCACAGCTGGCCGCCCTGCCAGATCTCATGCGCCAGCGTGACGAAACCCAGCGGTCCGCTGCGCCCCTCCTTGCGGGTCACGTCCACCACCCGAGAGACCTTTTCCGCCATCTGCCCCGCTCGCAGTGCCGCGTGGAACTGCAACGCGCCGCCCGCCCACATCCGGCGCGGCAGCCCCAGGTCGGGGATCAGGCCGGTGCCGACGCGCGGATGCCCGTCGCGCCCCAGCACGCCGGGCGGCTGCGCGTCCCAGAAATAGATCTGGTGAAAGAAGACCGGCAGGGGCGTGCCCGCGTCGATGGTCACGGGCAGGTCCAGCGCCGCCTGCAGGGCGCGGGCGCGGTCCGGATCCATCACGTCGGTTTGACGGCGCTCGGTCGCTGGGCCAGTCTGCATGGGTCACGCTCCTTGATTTTTGCCGGGTTATTCCAGCCATGCCACCTGCCGTCCAGTCGCTCGATCACCTGGTGCTGACCGTCGCCGATCCCGCCGCCACGCGGCAATTCTACGAAACCGTCCTGGGGATGCAGGCAGAGCGGTTCACCCCCGCCGATGGCAGCACCCGATGGGCGCTGAAATTCGGGCGGCAAAAGATCAACCTGCACACCGCCGGGCAGGAGTTCGACCCCAAGGCACGCAGGCCCGGCCCCGGAACGGCAGACCTGTGTTTTCTCAGCGAAACACCCCTGGCAGAGTGGCAGACGCATCTGGCCGCCCAAGGCGTGACGATCGAGGAGGGACCGCTGCCGCGCACCGGCGCAAGCGGCCCGATCCGGTCGATCTATATCCGCGATCCGGACGGCAACCTGATCGAGATTTCCAACCCGGCCTGAGGGCTTCAGCCGCGCATCCGTTCCACCTCGCGGCGCAGTTCCTGCATCTGGTCGCCCAGCAGCTTCAGCGCGCGTTCGTCGGTCAGGCGCCCGTCCTCGTCGAACTGCTTGCGGCTTTGTGCCAGCATGACTTCCGGACCGGTCAGCAGGCGCGGACGAAATGGGTTGAGGCAGAGACGCGCCATATTCTGCGCCCGCTCGCCCCCGGCGCGGCCCGCCGCCGCCGACATCAGCGCCACAGGCTTGTCCCGCCAGGGCGCGCCCTCGGTCCGGCTGATCCAGTCCAGCGCGTTCTTGAGCACCCCGGAAAGGCCCTTGTTGTATTCGGGCGTCACCACCAGAACCGCATCCGCACCCGCGATGGCATCTGCGGCGGCCTGCACGGCGGCGGGAATGCCGTCGCCGTTCTGGATGTCCTCGTCGAACAGCGGGAAACGCAGATCGAGTTCGCTGAACCTGTCGGGGGCAAAGAGACGGGCGGCCTCGAACATCAGTTTGCGGTTGCTGCTGTCGGCGCGCAGGGCGCCGCAAAGGCCGACGAGGGTGGGGTCCGGCATTGTGATCTCCTGTCTGTTTCGTCCTGACCTACATGGAAAAAGCGCCGCGGCAAGGCGCGGCGCTTTGATCTGTCGGATAAACCGGGGCACAGCCCCTGTCAGGATCGCCCGGCCTTAGCCGTTGGGCAGGATCACGATCTCGACCCGGCGGTTCTGGGCCTTTCCCTCGGGCGTCAGGTTCGACGCCACCGGCTGATCCTCACCCCGGCCGATGACCGAGATCCGCGACGAGGGCACGCCCTCGGAGATCAGCACGTTGGCGACCGAGCGCGCGCGGCGCTGGGACAGGTCCAGGTTATAGGCGGCGTCGCCGTCGCTGTCGGTGTGGCCAATCACCTGGGCGGTGGTGTTCGGGTAGGCCAGCAGCGACTGGCCCACGTCGCGCAGGTCCGACACCAGGGTCGGGCGCAGGTTGGCGCTGTCGGTGGGGAACAGGATGTCCTGAGGCATGGTCACGATCAGCCGGTCGCCGGTGTTGCGGATGGTGACGTTGTCGCCCATCTGCTGACGCAGTTCTGCTTCCTGCTTGTCCAGCTGGTTGCCGATGGCGGCCCCCGCAGCGGCCCCCACCAGGGCGCCCGCGACGGTCGCCCGGTTACGCTCGCCCCTGTCGCCGCCACCCAGAAGGCGGCCTGCAACCGCACCCACGCCGGCGCCCACGAGGGCACCCTGCTTGGTCTGGCGGTTGGGATCGTTCGGGTTGCCCGTGGTACAGGCCGACAGGCCGATGACAGCCACGGCGGAGATGAGAATCGCGGATTTCGCCCGGATCATGTGTAGCCTCTTTTCAGGTTTGCCCCGCTGGAATGGGGTCTTTCACTGCCGATATGCAATAACATCCGGCAAAACCCCAGCCCTGTCACCGGGAAAATCGGCAAGGCTCCGCGCATGATCCGGAGGCACGCGTGTTTCGCGCGCGAAACATCTTTTCTTTACAGATCGTTAAGACCTCAAGCCTCCAATCTTGCCGCCTCCCAGGCAAGGATGGCCCGCTTGACCGGCAGCCCCCAATGATAACCGCCCAGACCACCGGATTTGCGCAGGGCGCGGTGGCAGGGGATCAGGTAGCTGATCGGGTTGCGCCCGACCGCCGTGCCGACCGCGCGCACCGCTTTCGGATGCTCGATGGCCTCGGCGATTTCGGAATAGGTCGTGACATGACCCGAGGGGATCTGCAGCAGCGCCTCCCAGACCTTGATCTGGAACGGCGCGCCGATCAGGTACAAGGGCACCGGCCCGTCCGCCTTGACGCCGAAAGCCGCCAGCGCCCAGGGGCGCAGGCGCATCGGGTCCTCAACGAAGTCTGCCCGCGGCCAGCGCGCCAGCATGTCCTCCATCGCCTCGGCCTCTGTCGTCTCGGCGGAAAAGGCGATGCCGCAGATGCCCTTGTCGGTGCCCATGACCAGTGCCGGGCCAAAGGGGCTTTCGAACCAGCCCCAGTAGATTGTCAGCCCCGCGCCCGCGCGCGCGAAATCGCCCGGGCTCATCGCCTCCCACCGCAGGAACAGATCGTGCAGGCGCCCGCCCCCCGACAGCCCGGTGGCATGGGCCGTCTCCAGCGTGGTAAAGCGATCCGCCAGCAGTGCCTTGGCATGGCCCAGCGTCAGGTATTGCTGGTAGCGCTTTGGCGAGACACCGGCCCATTGGCTGAACAACCGCTGGAAATGCGCCGGGCTCATGCCGACCTCGCGCGCGATCTGGTCCAGCGTCGCCTGCGGGCCCAGCCGGTCGACCGCCTCGATGGCGCGTCGCATGACGTTGTAGTGATAGCTCTGGTCGTCGTCCTTGGGCATCGGCTGTCTCCTTGACCCCGGTTTTACCGCGCCCGCGCAAGACGCACGATCCGAATATTGCGCAAAGGCAATCCGGCAACACCTTGGGCAGGGCGGCAGGGGCGCGGCCCGAAAAAATTGACTGCGGGGCGGAATTCCTTACTTCCGATAGTGATTGACAAAACAATGACGGGGGCGAGGCTCATGCCTTTCAGCATCACCAAAGGTATCGAGTATGACGTTTTTGACGGTGGCCCGGGCAACTTCAACTTTCAGCCCAGCCCCGGGACGGCGACCGATCTTGGCGCCCTGGGACCGTTCGGCGGCGAAGGCGTCGACGACAACCAGTTCACGGTCGGCGAGGACATCTCGGGTTCCGGGACCATCTACATCGGCGACATCGAGATCGAGGGCAACCTGTACCCGGTGATGACAGCCGCGGGGGATTACCCCATCGCGGACGGCAGCAACGTGTTCATCCTGGTGCCGGACTACCTGCCGGAACCCTCCGCCTTTCCGGCCTCTTTCGATTTCAACCCGGACGTGGTCGAGGAAACCTACTCCTACTGTTTCGCAGCAGGCACCCGCATCGCCACCGAAGCGGGCGAGACCGAGGTGCAGGACCTGGCCCCCGGTGACCTGGTGCGCACTGCCGACGGACGGCTGGAGCCGGTCCGCTGGGTCGGTCGTCAGACCATCGACCGTCATTTCAACGCCGGTTTCGCGCTGGTCCGGATCAACGCCGGCGCCCTGGGCGATGGCCTGCCGAAACGTGACCTGGTGCTGACCGGCGATCACGCGATGGTGCTGGACGGCAGCCTGGTGAACGCCAGCGCCCTGGTCAACGGTGAGACGATCACCTTTGTTCCCGTTGCCCAGATGGCGGCCCGGACCACCGTCTACCACGTCGAAACCGCCCGCCACGAGGTGCTGCTGGCCGAAGGCGCGGGGTCGGAAAGCTTTTGCGACTATGCCGGGCGCCACAAGCTGGACAACCACGCCGAGTACCTGGCCGCCTGCGGCGCCGAGCACATCATTCCCGAGATGGACATGCCGCGCATTTCCTCGGCCCGGATGTTGCCCGCCGCCCTGCGCACACGCCTGGGCCTGCGCGACGCGGCCTGAGGCGCCACGGCGGACGCCGGACAGATGACAAGCATCCTGAACGGCCCGGAGTTCTGCAAGAATTCCGGGCCGTTTTCCGTGAAAGGCGGCAGGCGCCCGGTGCGGCAGGACCCCGGGTCTTGCGGCGCAATGGCGTTGCGGGCATAGGGGAACGCATGGCCAAGCAGCTTGATTACCACACGATCCGCGAGATCTTTACCCGGTTCCAGGCCTCGGAACCCGAACCCAAGGGTGAGCTGAACCACGTCAACGCCTATACGCTGGTGGTGGCGGTGGCGTTGTCGGCACAGGCGACAGACGCGGGCGTCAACAAGGCCACGGAAAAGCTGTTCCAGATCGCCGATACGCCGGAAAAGATGCTGGCCCTCGGCGAAGAGGGTGTGACCGAGCACATCAAGACCATCGGCCTGTATCGCAACAAGGCCAAGAACGTCATCAAGATGGCGAAGATCCTGGTCGAGGACTATGGCGGCGAGGTGCCCAACAGCCGCGCCGCGCTGGAAAGCCTGCCGGGCGTCGGCCGCAAGACCGCCAACGTGGTGCTGAACATGTGGTGGCACTACCCGGCGCAGGCGGTGGACACGCATATCTTTCGCGTCGGCAACCGGACGGGCATCTGTCCGGGCAAGGACGTGGTCGCCGTGGAACGTGCGATCGAGGACAACATCCCGGTCGATTTTCAGCAACACGCCCATCACTGGCTGATCCTGCACGGGCGGTACATCTGCGTCGCGCGCAAGCCCAAGTGCAAGGCCTGCCTCATCAACGACCTCTGTCCATTCGAGGAAAAGACGACATGAAGAAATACCAGGTCGTCGGCATCGGCAACGCCGTCGTCGACGTGATCGCCCGCACCGACGACGCCTTTCTGGCCGACATGGGTATCGAGAAGGGCATCATGCAGTTGATCGAGCGTGACCGCGCCGAACAGCTTTACGAGGCGATGGGCAACCGGGTGCAGACGCCGGGCGGATCGGTGGCCAACACGATCGCCGGCCTGGGAAACCTGGATGCGCGCACCGCCTTCATCGGACGCGTCGCGGATGACGATCTTGGCGAATTCTATGCCTCGGCGATGAAGAACGAGGGCATCGGCTTCGTCAACGAGCCAGTCAAGGGCGGCGAACTGCCCTCATCCCGGTCGATGATCTTTGTCTCGCCCGATGGCGAACGCTCGATGAACACCTACCTCGGGATCTCCGCCGAACTGGGCCCCGACGACGTGTCCGAGGACGTGGCGGGCGAGGCCGAGATCCTGTTCCTGGAGGGCTACCTTTTCGACAAGGACAAGGGGAAGGAGGCCTTCCTGAAGGCCGCGCGCGCCTGCAAGGCGGCGGGCGGCAAGCCGGGTATCGCGATTTCCGACCCCTTCTGCGTCGAACGCCACCGCGCGGACTTCCTGAAGCTGATTGAACACGACATGGACTTCGTCATCGGCAACGAGGACGAGATCCGCTCGCTGTACCAGAACGACGACCTCGACGCCGACCTGCGCGCCGTGGGCGCGATCTGTCCGCTGGTGGTCTGCACCCGGTCGGGCGACGGCGTCTCGATCCTGCACGAGGGCACCCGCACCGACGTGAGCGTTGAAAAGATCGTGCCCGTGGACGCAACCGGCGCGGGCGACCAGTTCGCCGCCGGTTTCCTGTTCGGCCTGGCCACCGGCGCGGACATGGAAAAAGCGGCCCGCATGGGCAGCGTTGCCGCGCGCGAGGTCATCAGCCACATGGGGCCGCGCCCGGAAACCAGCCTGCTGGACCTTTTCCGCCAACAGGGCCTGATCTGACCCTTCGGGCGCCTGCCGGGTCGATTACGGCTGGCGCCCGTCTGATTTCATGGTGATTTCACGCGGCATTCACGCAAGTGCCGTTCCGCCGCGCATCCCGGACCGCTAGCCTTTTCCACAGGGGTTGAGTTGTCCGGGACGCGGTGAATGACGCGATACATCCTTTTGCGGGACAGAACCCGAAACTGGCGCAGGCCGCGCGTGCCGCTTGGTGCCGGCATTGCGCCGGAGGATGCCGATGCCCCCGCCGACCCGCAGATCGAGGTGGCCGAGCTGACCCCGGACGACCTGCGCGAGACCGCCGGCGACCGAGACCTGCTGACCATCCAACCCGCCATGCCGACCCGCCTGCTGACCCCCGAACCGATGGACGAACTGCGCGCCTGCGACATGGTCCCCGGCTGGGGTTTGCGGGCCACCGGGGCGGACTGGACCCCGATGTCGGGCGCCGGCGTGCGGGTGGCGCTGTTGGACACGGGGATCGACGCCGGGCATCCCTGCTTTGCCGGGGTCGAGGTGACGGCACGGGATTTCGCCGGAACCGGTATCGCGGATGCCAACGGCCACGGCACCCATGTGGCCGGCACCGTGCTTGGCCGCGATCAGGGCGGCACACGGATCGGCGTGGCGCGCGGGATCACCGACCTGCTGGTGGGCAAGGTGCTGGCCGACAACGGGCGAGGCCGGTCCGAGGATTTCCTGAACGCGCTGCTCTGGACGCTCCAGGAAAAAGCTCAGATCGTCGGCTTTGCCCTGGCCTTCGATACCTCGGCCCAGATCGAAACCCTGGTCGAAGAGGGCTATCCCGCGATGCTGGCCACCGCGGCGGCGGTCCATGCCTATCGCGGCAACCTGCGCATCTGCGAAATGCTGCTGATGATGATCGGCGGCGGACAGGTGCCGCTGATGCTGGGCGCCGTCGGCAACGACTCTCTGCGGACCATCGCGCCCGAGTTCGAAACCGGCCCCGTCGCTCCGGCGGCGGCGGCGGGCGTGCTGGCCGTGGGTGCCTGCGGACCGGGCGAAGACGGGTTCTGCCCCGCGCCCTTTACCAACGCCGGCGCGGCGGTGGTTGCGCCGGGCGTGGGCATCATCTCGGCGGGTCCGGGCGAAGGGCTGCGTCCGCTCAACGGCACCTCGATGGCGCTGGCGCATGCGGTGGGGATCGCGGCGCTCTGGGTCGAGAGGATGCGCGCCGAGAAAGAGCGGGTGACGGCGCCGATGCTGGCCACCCGTCTGATCCGCTCTGCCACCTTTGAGCCGCTGTGTCCCGAGGCCTCTTACATCGACTGCGGCAGGGGGCTGATCCAGGCCCCCGAGGGCTCGCTGGACTGATTGGCGCCACGGCATCGGTAACGTGCTAGACTGTCCCCGAAAGAGGAGGCACAGCCATGATCGCAGGCGCTTTCGCCGTCTTGTGGGTCCGTCAGGACGGACCGGGAAATGACGCATGCCGTTTCGCAGAGGCCGAAGGCGGCTTTCTGATCGACGGGTCGTCAACAGATGCGGACTGGACCGCGTTGCGGTACCGTATTCGGGCGCGCGGCGACGGGACGACGCGCCGTGTCCGGATCGGTGCCCGGTCCCGCATCTTCATCCAGCGCAATGCAGAGGGTGACTGGCTGCTGAACGGGACACCTGCCCCGGAGGTCGCGGGCGCCAAGGATATCCATCTTGGCTTTACCCCCGCCGCGCTGACCCTGCCAATCCGGCGTCTCGTGCTTGGCATCGGGGAGGAAGCCACGGTCGATCTTGCCAGTCTCGACCTGGACCAGCCGCGCCTGACCCCTCTGCGTCTTGTCCTGCGGCGGACGGCGAAGGACAAATACCAGACCGCCGAGACAGACAGTGGGAGCACGTCCAACCTGACGGTGGATGCGCAGGGGATCGTGCGGGCCGTCGAGGGGCGCTGGATCGCGCAGAAGTGACGCGTGTGGGCCTCAGTGTGCCTCGGCCCAGTTGGCGCCTTGCCCCGCGTCCACCACCAGCGGCACGTCCAGTTTCACCACCGGGTCGCAGGCACTTTCCATGACCTCTTTGGCAACGCCGATCAACTCGTCTACCGCGCCCTTCTCGACCTCGAACAACAGTTCGTCGTGCACCTGCAACAGCATCCGCGCGGGCAGGCCCGCGATAGCATCCGGCATCCGCACCATCGCGCGCCGGATGATGTCGGCGGCTGTGCCCTGGATCGGCGCATTGATCGCCGCCCGCTGGGCAAAGCCCGCACGCGGCCCCTTGGCGCCGATCTCGGGCGTGTGGATCTGGCGTCCGAACAGCGTCTCGACCCGTTTGTGTTCCTTCGCAAAGGCCTTGGTGTCGTCCATGTAGGTCTTGATGCCCGGGAACCGTTCAAAGTAGCGGTCGATAAACCCCTGCGCCTCGGACCGCGGAATCCGCAGGTTCCGCGCCAGGCCAAAGCCCGAGATCCCGTAGATCACGCCAAAGTTGATCGCCTTGGCCTGCCGGCGAATGTCCGGTGTCATCTCGTCCAGCGGCACGTTGAACATCTCGGACGCGGTCATGGCGTGAATGTCCTTGCCCTTGCGGAAGGCCTGTTTCAGCGCGTCGATCCCGGCCATGTGGGCCAGAATGCGCAGCTCGATCTGAGAATAGTCGAGGCTGACCAGCACCTGCCCCTCGGGCGCGATGAAGGCGGTGCGGATGCGCCGCCCTTCCTCTGACCTCACGGGGATGTTCTGCAGGTTCGGATCGTTGGAGGCCAGCCGCCCGGTGTTCGCGCCCGCGATTGAATAAGAGGTGTGCACCCGCCCCGTATCTGCGTTGATGTGTTCCTGCAACGCGTCGGTATAGGTCGATTTCAGCTTGCTGACCTGCCGCCAGTCCAGCACCCGGCGGGGAAGTTCATGTTCCGTCGCCAGGTCTTCGAGGATGTCGGCCCCGGTGGAATACTTGCCGGTCTTGCCGCGCTTACCGCCCTCCAGCCCCATCTTGTCAAAGAGGATCTCGCCCAACTGTGCAGGGCTGCCGACGTTGAATTTCTCGCCTGCCAGTTCGTGGATCTCTTCTTCCAGCTGCGCCATCTTCTGGGCAAAGGCGCTGGACATGTTGCGCAGCACCTCGCGGTCGACCTTGATGCCGGTCATTTCCATCTGCGCCAGCACCGGCACCATCGGCCGTTCCAGCCCCTCGTAGACGCGGGTGACCTTGGCGCGGTGCAACTGCGGCTTGAAGGTCCGGGCGAGGCGCAGGGTGATGTCCGCGTCCTCGGCGGCATAGCGCGTGGCCTTGTCGATCGGCACCTGGTCGAATGTGATCTGGCTCTTGCCGCTGCCGATGATCTCCTTGATCGGGATCGGGGTGTGCGACAGGTAGCGCTCGGCCAGCGCGTCCATGCCATGCGTGTGCAGGCCCGCGTTCATCGCGTAGGACATCAGCATCGTGTCGTCGATGGGCGCGATCTGCACGCCATAGCGCGCCATGACCTTGGCGTCGTATTTCATGTTCTGGCCGATCTTCATCACCGCCGGGTCCTCCAGCATCGGCTTGAGCGCCTCCAGCGCCTGTTCCAGAGGGATCTGACCCTCTGTCAGCTCCTTCGACTCGAACAGCCCTTCGCCGCTTTCGCCGCGATGGGTCAGCGGGATGTAGCAGGCTTGGCCAGGATCGACGCAAAGCGAGATGCCGACAAGGTCGCAAGTCATCTCGTTCAGGCCGGTGGTTTCCGTGTCGAAGGCAACCGTGCCGCGCTCATTCGCGCGATCGATCCATTTTTGCAGCGCCTCCATGTCGGCCACGGTCTCATAGCGCTCGGGGTCGATGGCGGGCCAGTCCGGGTCCTCGTCCCTGGGGTTGGCGCCCTCGGGGGTGGTGTCGGGGATCGCCGGCGCCTCGACACCAAGGCCGTCGGCGATACGCTTGGTCAGGGTGCGGAATTCCATCTGGGTGAGAAAGCCCAGCAGCACTTCGGGGTCCGGGTCGCGCACCTCGAGGTCATCCAGCGTGAACGGCAGGTCCATGCCCTCGTCCAGCTGTACCAGCTTCTTTGACAGCTCGATCTGCTCGCGCTTTTCGATCAGGGTCTGGCGCCGCTTGGGTTGCTTGATCTCCTCGGCCCGGTCCAGCAGCTCTTCAAGGCTGCCGTATTCGTTGATCAGCAGGGCCGCCGTCTTGATCCCGATGCCCGGCGCGCCGGGCACGTTGTCGACGGAATCCCCGGCCAGCGCCTGCACGTCCACGACCCGTTCGGGCGGAACACCGAATTTTTCCATCACGCCTTCGCGGTCGATGAGCTTGTTCTTCATCGGGTCCAGCATCTCAACCCCGTCCCCGACCAGCTGCATCAGGTCCTTGTCCGACGACAGGATGGTGACCCGCCCGCCCGCCTCTCGCGCGCGGCAGGCCAGCGTGGCCATGATGTCATCGGCCTCGAAACCCTCGATCTCCTTGCAGGCGATGTTGAAGGCCTCGGTCGCCTGCCGGGTCAGCGGGATCTGCGGGCGCAAGTCCTCGGGCATGGCCTCGCGGTTGGCCTTGTACTGGTCGTAAAGGTCGTTGCGGAACGTATGGCTGCCCTTGTCAAAGACGACCGCCACATGGGTCGGCGCATCGGGGCCGGTGTTCCCCTCGACGTAGCGGTGCAGCATGTTGCAGAAGCCGCTGACCGCGCCGATGGGCAACCCGTCGCTCTTGCGGGTCAGGGGCGGCAGCGCGTGGAAGGCCCGAAAGATATAGGCCGAACCGTCGATCAGATGCAGGTGGCATCCCTTGCCGAAAGTGCTGGCCATGTCTCGTCTCCCGCTCAGGTCATGTCACGCATGATGTGCCATGAACCGCGGCGGGGTGCCAGCAGCGGATTTCAGCGTCAGCCCGCCGCAACCACCGGATGCGGCACGGCGGCGGCCAGAAAGACCGCCACGAAAAAGACGATGGAGGCGGCGACCACCATGCCGTGCCAGATCGTGTTGTGGAACCGCAGGCGCGAGGCCATCAGGAAGGGCGTCCCGACGGAATAAAGCACACCGCCCACCACCATCAGCACGCAGACCGACAGCGGAAGCGCCGCCAGCATGTCCCAGCCGCCGATCACCACGGCCCAACCGGTGGCCAGGCACATCAGCACCGCCAGCCCGGCGGGCAGGCGCCGTTTGAACAGTGTCACGGCCGCCGCCCCTGCCGCCGCGCTCCAGACCGCGGCCAAAAGGCCCGACCCGGTGCCCGAGAGCAGGGCGAAAGGCGTGTAGGTGCCCGCGATTTTCAGATGGATTGCGGACATGTCGAGGCGCCGGAACAGGCCGGTCAGGTGCGGGCGTCCGACGTGGTTGTACAGCAGCGAAGCGGTCAGCATGACGATCAGCGTGCCACCATAGATCGAGACACCGACGATCCCCGCCGCATCACCACGCCAGACAACCGTCAGGGTGATCAGCACCGGCACGGCCGCAAGCGCCATGACAAGCGCCGCCAGGTGCACGATCATGTCGCTGGCCAGTTCCGCCCGGCTATAAGCCCGCTCTTCCCGGTCGGGCAGGGCGATGGGAATGTCCCGGTTTGCCGTCATGGGATCAGGGTATCCGCAGCGTGGTTGAATGCAAACACCTTGGCACGAAAGGGTAAGCAACTCGTGACCCGGGGTGAGGGCTGCCTGGCCCTCCCCCCGGGCGCGATCAATGCGCGGGCTTGATGAAGGTGCCGTTGTGCAGGTCCTGCATGGCCTTGCGCAACTCGCCTTGCGTGTTCATCACGATGGGCCCGTGCCAGGCCACCGGTTCCTGGATCGGTTTGCCCGCGACCAGCAGAAAGCGCACCCCCTCGGGCCCCGCGCTGACCTTGACCTCATCGCCGTTGCCAAAGCGCACCAGCGTGCGGTTGCCCGACATGTCGCGGATGTTCACCTCCTGCCCGCCGAACTCTTTCTCGACGCGCACGCCGATGGGATCGGCGGCATCGGCAAAACGCCCGGCCCCGGCAAAGACATAGGCAAAGGCATTGGCCCGGGTGTCGATGGGCAAAGCCTTGGTCACGTTCGGCGGCACCGAGACATCGAGGTACAGCGGATCGGCGGCGATCCCGTCAACCGGCCCGCGCTTGCCCCAGAAAGCGCCGGTGACGACCTTCACCCGGGTGCCGTCATCGTCGATGATCTCGGGGATATCCGCGCCCTGGATGTCCTGGTAACGCGGCGCCGTCATCTTCAGCGAGGACGGCAGGTTCGCCCAGAGCTGAAAGCCATGCATCTGCCCCTTGGCATTCCCGCGCGGCATCTCCTGGTGCAGGATGCCCGACCCGGCGGTCATCCACTGCACCGACCCGGCGCCAAGCACGCCTTCGTTGCCCAGCGAATCGCCGTGCGTCACCTCGCCCTCGAGGACATAGGTGATGGTCTCGATTCCCCGGTGCGGGTGCCAGGGAAAGCCTTTCAGGTAATGCGCCGGGTCCTCATTGCGGAAGTCGTCCAGCAACAGGAAGGGATCGCTCTCACTGGTATCGCCAAAGCCGAAGACTCGGTGCAGGTGCACGCCGGCGCCCTCCAGCGTGGGCTGCGCGGCGGATTGAGAGGTGACAGGTCGGAAGGTCATGGCAAACTCCTCATCGGTTTGCCACAACATAGGGCGCGCAACGCGACGCCCCAATCACCACCCGCGCACAGATCCTGTGACGCGGATCACAGAATGGCTCAGGCCTTGCCCTCGAAATCCTTGTGGACGTATTTCGCGTCGCAATAGGGACATTCGACAAATCCGGTCTCGACCGGGATCTGCAACCAGACCCGGGGATGGCCCAGGGCCCCTTCGCCGCCGTCACAGGCGATGCGATAGCTCTCGACAATCTTGGTCTCGGGCGCTTGGGTCGTCATCTGGTTCCCTTTCGCGATGCTCTGGCCTATTTGCCTTATGACCAAAGCGGAGAAGGGGAGCAAGCCGTTGGACAAGGGGCAGAATGACGCCGCAATCCGCATCGAGGGCCTGACCAAGACCTATGCGGGCGGCAAACAGGCGCTGAAAGGCGTCGACCTGAGCGTGCCGGCTGGTTCGGTCTTTGGGCTGCTGGGGCCGAACGGCGCGGGCAAATCAACGCTGATCAACATCCTCGCCGGTCTTGTCATCAAGACCGCCGGACAGGTCCAGATCTGGGGCTGGGACCAGGACCGCAACCCGCGCCAGAGCCGCGCCGCCATCGGCGTCATGCCGCAGGAACTTAACCTCGACCCGTTCTTTACCCCGCGCGGCGCGCTGGAGGTGCAGGCGGGGCTTTACGGCGTGCCGAAATCGCAGCGCCGCACCGATGAGATCCTGGAAATGGTCGGCCTGAGCGACAAGGCAGAGGCCTATGCCCGCACGCTCAGCGGTGGCATGCGCCGCCGCCTGCTGCTGGCCAAGGCCCTGGTGCATTCGCCGCAGGTGCTGGTGCTGGACGAACCCACAGCCGGCGTCGACATCGAGCTGCGCCAGATGCTCTGGAACAACGTCCGCAAGCTCAACCGCGAGCGCGGCATGACCATCATCCTGACAACCCACTACCTCGAAGAAGCCGAGGAGATGTGCGATGAAATCGCCATCATCAACCACGGCCAGCTGGTGGCACAGGACAGCACCTCGAACCTGCTGGGGCGGCTTGACGCGCGCACGATGGTGATCCAGCCCGAAGAAACGCCGAAGCAACTGCCGCAGGCCGAGGGGATCGAGGCAGAGACCCGCCCCGATGGCAGCCTCGCCCTCACCTACCGTTCGACCCAGACCCGCGCCGAAGAGGTGCTGGCCGCGGTGCAATCCGCCGGCATTCGCATCCGCGAGCTGAGGACCGAGGAACCGGACCTCGAGGATGTCTTCCTCGCCCTGACCAGCAGCACCGCGGCCTGAGCCCGCCCACACCCGGGCTTCTTCTTGGCAAAAATACCCC
>NZ_JARAMO010000025.1:0-51548 GCF_028807275.1 Mameliella sp. AT18 | reverse complement strand
CTTCTTTGGTTTTCCAAGTACCTCGGGGGTCCGGGGGCAGCGCCCCCGGTCCGACCTTGCCAAGACGCAAAAGGGCCCGGTCGATGTGACCGGGCCCCTTCGTGACCGTTCCCCTGTCGCCTTATTCCGCCGGCACCGCGAGGTCGCCCTCGATCCCCAGCGGATGAGAGATCTTGTTCAGCATCTCCTTCGGGCAGACCTGCACGAAATGATCCTTTTCCAGGTCCCAGTTCTGCAGGATGTCCTTGCCCTTGCGGCTCGCGGTTTCCTCGACGTGGCGCTCGATCAGGCCTTTCAGCTGGTCTTCCCAGGCGGTCACGGTGACCGGGCAGGTGACGAGGCTTTCCATGTTCATCATCTGCCGCGCCGTGCCCTCGGGGTCGTAGATATAGGCCATGCCCCCGGTCATCCCGGCGCCGAAGTTGGCGCCGATGCTGCCCAGGATCACCGCGACGCCGCCGGTCATGTATTCACAGCCGTTCGAGCCGCAGCCCTCGATCACCACCTTGGCGCCCGAGTTGCGCACCGCGAAACGTTCGCCCGCGCGGCCCGCCGCGAAGAGGTGCCCGTCGGTGGCGCCGTAAAGCACCGTGTTGCCGATGATCGTGTTCTCGGCCGCGTTCAGCGGCGAGACCAGCGGCGGACGCACGACGATCAGACCGCCCGACAGGCCCTTGCCGACATAGTCGTTGGCATCGCCCGAAACCTCGATCTTGAGGCCCGGCGCCGCGAAGGCGCCCAGCGACTGGCCGGCGCTGCCGGTCAGCTTGACGTGCAGGTGGTTCGGCTGCAGTGCGTTGCGCATCCCGAATTTCTGCACGATGTGGCTGCTGACGCGGGTGCCCACGGTGCGGTGCGTGTTCATCACCGCGTAGGACAGCTGCATCTTTTCGCCGTCTTCCAGGAAGCGCTGGCCGTCCCGCACGATTTCCGCGTCCAGCGTGTCGCGCACCGGGTTGCGGGGCTTGTTGCGGTCGTAGACGATGTCATCCGACCCGTCGACACGGATCAGCAGCGGGTTCAGGTCCAGGTCGTCCAGGTGGTCCGACCCGCGGCTGACCTGGCTCAGCAGGTCGGCCCGGCCGATCACCTCGTCCAGCGAACGTGCGCCGATCTCGGCGAGGATTTCCCGCACTTCCTGCGCGTAGAAGGTGATCAGGTTCACCACTTTGTCGGCATTGCCGGTGAACTTGGCGCGCAGGGATTCGTCCTGGGTGCAGACGCCCACCGGGCAGGTGTTCGACTGGCACTGGCGCACCATGATACAGCCCATCGCGATCAGCGCGGCGGTGCCGATGCCGTATTCCTCGGCGCCCATCATGGCGGCCATGACGATGTCCCGGCCGGTCCGCAGGCCGCCGTCCGTGCGCAGCGTGATCCGCTCGCGCAGGTTGTTCATCGCCAGCACTTGGTGCGCCTCGGTCAGACCCATTTCCCAGGGCAGGCCGGCATATTTGATCGAGGTGGCAGGGCTGGCGCCCGTGCCGCCGTTGTGCCCCGAGATCAGGATCACGTCGGCCTCGGCCTTGGCCACGCCGGCGGCAATGGTGCCGACGCCCGACGACGCGACCAGCTTGACCGTCACCTTGCAGCGCGGGTTGATCTGCTTGAGGTCGTAGATCAGCTGCGCAAGGTCCTCGATCGAGTAGATGTCGTGGTGCGGCGGCGGCGAGATCAGCGTCACGCCCTTGGTCGAATGCCGCAGCCGCGCGATCAGGTCGGTGACCTTCATGCCGGGCAGCTGGCCACCCTCACCGGGCTTGGCGCCCTGGGCCACCTTGATTTCCAGCTCTTCGCAGTGGTTCAGGTACTCGGCGGTGACGCCAAAGCGGCCCGATGCCACCTGCTTGATCTTGGCGCTGGGGTTGTCGCCGTTGGGCTCGGGCACGAAATGCGCCGGATCTTCGCCGCCTTCGCCGCTGTCCGACTTGGCGCCGATGCGGTTCATGGCCACGTTCAGCGTCTTGTGCGCCTCGGGGCTCAGCGCGCCCAGAGACATGCCCGGCGTCACAAACCGCTTGCGGATCGAGGTGATGCTTTCGACCTCTTCGATCGGCAGCGCCTTGCCCAGCGGCTTGATCGCCAGCAGGTCGCGCAGGTGGATCGGCGGGTTCGACTGCATCGCGTTCGAATACTGCTTCCACATCTCGTAAGAGGCGCGGTCGCAGGCGGCCTGCATCAGGTGCATGGTCTGCGCGCCCCAGGCGTGGGTCTCGCCGGATTTCCGCGCCTTGTAGAAACCGCCGATGGGCAGCACGTCCTGGCCGCGCTCAAAGGCCAGCGCGTGGATCTGCTCCGCCTTGTGCTGGATGCCGCTGACCCCGATGCCCGAGATGCGAGAGATCATGCCGGGGAAGTATTCCGCGCACATGGCACGGCTCAGCCCCACGGCCTCGAAGTTCAGGCCGCCGCGATAGGAAGAGATGACCGAGATGCCCATCTTTGACATGATTTTCAGCAGGCCCTGGTCGATGGCCTCGCGGTAGCGGGCCACCGCCTCGGTCAGGGTCATGTCCAGAAGGCCGCGGTTGATGCGGTCCGCCAGGCTGTCCTCGGCCAGGTAGGCGTTCACGATGGTGGCGCCGGCCCCGATCAGCACCGCGAAGTAATGCGGGTCGATGCATTCTGCCGAGCGCACGTTGAGCGAGCAGAAGGTCCGCAGCCCCTTGCGCGTCAGGTGGCTGTGCACCGCGCTGGTGGCCAGGATCATCGGCATCGCGACCCGGCCCGGGCCGCTGTGCTCGTCGGTCAGGATCAGGTGGCCAGAGCCCGAGCGCACCGCGTCCTCGGCCTCGGCCCGGATGCGGGCCAGACCCTCGCGCAGGGCGCCTTCACCGGCGGCAAAGGTACAGTCGATCTCTGTGCAGGGCGCGTTGAAGTGGTTCTTCAACTCGTCGAACTGCGCGTTGCCGACAAAGGGGCTGTCCAGCACCAGGATCTCGGTCTGGCTGCTGTCCTCGTCCAGCACGTTCTTGAGGTTGCCGAAGCGGGTCTTGAGGCTCATGACCCGGAATTCGCGCAAGCTGTCGATCGGCGGGTTCGTCACCTGGCTGAAGTTCTGGCGGAAGTAGTGGCTCAGCGGCCGGTACTTCTTGGACAGGACCGCAGAGGGCGTGTCATCACCCATCGAGGCCAGCGTTTCCTTGGCGTCCTCGGCCATCGGCGCCAGGATCTGTTCCAGCTCCTCGACGGTATAGCCGGCAGCGATCTGGCGGCGGCGCAATTCGGCGCCCTCGAAAAGCGGCTTTTCCGTAACGGCGGCCAGCGGCTCGTCCAGTTCGGTGATCTTGCCGACCCAGTCGCCAAAAGGCTGCGCGGCGGCCAGTTTGTCCTTGATCTCGACGTCGTGGTAGAGCTTGCCCTCTTTCATGTCGACGGCGATCAATTGGCCCGGTCCCAGCGCGCCCTTTTCGCGCGCCGTCGCCTCGTCCGTCGGCACCATGCCGATTTCCGAGCCTGCGATCAGCATCCCGTCGCCGGTCACGACATAGCGCATCGGGCGCAGACCGTTGCGGTCCAGCCCGCCACAGACCCAGCGGCCATCGGTCATCGCCAGTGCCGCCGGCCCGTCCCAGGGCTCCATCACCGAGTTGCAGTAGGAGTACATGTCACGCCAGGCCTGCGGCAGTTCCACCGCCTGCTTGGACCAGCTTTCCGGCACCAGCATCGTCTTGGCCATCGGCGCGTTGCGCCCGGCGCGCACCAGCACCTCGAACACCGCGTCCAGCGCCGCCGAGTCCGACGAGCCATTGGGCACGATCGGCTTGATGTCCTCGGCCATGTCCCCGAAGGCGCCCGAGGCCATCCGGATCTCGTGGCTCTTCATCCAGTTGGTGTTGCCCTTGAGCGTGTTGATCTCGCCGTTGTGGGCCAGCATCCGGAACGGCTGCGCCAGCCACCACTGCGGGAAGGTGTTGGTCGAATAGCGCTGGTGGTAGATCGCGAAGGCCGATTCAAACCGCTCGTCCTGGAGGTCGGGATAGAATTCCGCGACCTGCTCGGCCAGCATCATGCCCTTGTAGATGATCGACCGGCAGGACAGCGAGGCGATGTACAGCTGGGTGATCCCCGCCGCTGCCGCCGCCTTCTCGATCCGGCGCCGGATCACGTAAAGCTCGCGCTCAAAGGTCTCCTCGTCCACGCCCTTGGCGTTCGAGATGATGATCTGCTCGATCTCGGGGCGGGTCGCGTTGGCCTTTTCACCCAGGCAGTCGACGTTCACCGGGACGTGGCGCCAGCCATAGATGTAGTGGCCCATGCGCAGGACCTCGGTCTCCACGATCGTCCGGCAGGCTTCTTGCGCGCCGAAGTTGGTGCGCGGCAGAAAGACCTGGCCCACGGCCATCATCTCGTCGCGGCGCGGCGTGTGGCCGGTGCGCAGCACCTGGTCGTAAAAGAAGGGAGCCGGGATCTGGACGTGGATGCCCGCGCCGTCGCCGGTCTTGCCATCGGCGTCGACGGCACCCCGGTGCCAGATCGCCTTGAGCGCGGTGATCCCCGCCTCGACGACGCGCCGCGACGGTTTCCCGTCCAGGTTCACGACAAGGCCCACGCCGCAAGAGCTGTGCTCTTCGCTCTCGTGGTACATGCCGTTTTCGCTCATCCACTTGCGCTTGGCTTCCTCGGCCCGCACCCAGTCGGCATCGTATTTGGTCATGGCTCAAGCCCTCCGTTCATGGACCGCACGTCGCGGCCCGGCATCGCTGTGATGGCCTGCGTCCCGGTGACGGGGGCGGGCCGAAAGTCTTTCAGTCCGTCTGTTCGGCAAGAACGCCGAATTTCGCGTGGCACTCGGCCCGCGTCATCAACTTGCGCCCGGCCTGGCCCTCGTAGGCAAAGCTGTCGGGTTTCACGTCGATGTAGATCTCGTTCGTCATCTCGAAACCGTCGGCCTCGTCAAAGACGCCGATGGGCAGTTCCAGGTCGCCGGAGTAGGCGGATTCCATCGTCACCCGGAAAAACATCCCCGAGCCACAGCGCGTGCAGAACCCGCGTTCCGCCCAGTCGCTGGACTGGATACGGCCCAGGTGGGTTTCATCCTCCCAGGTCACGTTTTCCAGCGGCACGGTCACGCCGATCAGCGCCGAGCCGGTCCAGCGGCGGCACATCTCGCAGTGACAGGCTCCGGCCTGCGCCGGCACATCGCGCGCGGTGAACCGGACCGCGCCGCACATGCAGCCCCCGCTGCGCGCGCTCATGCCCGGTCCTCCGCTGTGCTGGTGCCAAGCGGGTGACCCCAACCCGGCTCAACCCCCTCCAGGCCGCTCATCAGGTCGCAGTCGTGGCGCGGATAGATGCCACGGAACCCCTGTTCGCCGGGATAGATGAACTCCACCGGGCTGCGGTCGCGTGCGTTGGCCTGGCGCTCGTCTTCCGTGACGTCGGCGGCAAAGCCCGCAAAGAACCGCATGTGCTTGTCCGAGACGTATTCGCGCCCCCGGACATGTTCGATCACCCGCCCCGAGGCATCGCGGCGCGTCATCTCGAACTCGGTCCGGTACAGCTTTTCGCCGTCGATCTCGATTTCGCCGATGATCCGGTCGAACCCGGTGACACGGGTCGGCCCGTCGAGCGTCGACCGCTGGGTGAAATCGAAACTGTCGATGCCGTTTTCGACCAGCTCGGAGATGCTGCCGGGATCGGGGATCGGGCGCACCGTCCGGGTGCGGGTCGGATCGTCGGGCGGGCCGCTTTCGATCCACTGGCCGTCATCGTCGATGCGGCTGGTGAAATAGGGACCGGCCTCGCCGAAATCGGTGCGGAACCTGTGATCCGGGTCGATCTGCGGGCAGACATAGTGGTTGGTCACGACGCAGCTGCGGGATTGCACCGTCAGGTAGGTCTCGCAGCCCTCGGGCGGGGTGAACAGCCCGCCCTGGGCCTGGACCGCGCCGGCCCCGCCCAGCAGCGCAAGCGCCGCCAGACCGGCGCAAAGCGCGGTCGAGCCTTTACCCCTGGTCAATCTTTCGAGCCACATGAGACAGCCTTTCTGACCCATTCCGGCGCCGCCTGCGCCTTGGTTAACCAACCCTTGCCTGTTTGTACAAAATGCTGGAAACGCTGTACGTTTTGTACAAAACGTACAGACCGTCCCGGTCATTCCGCGGCGACAGCTCCCTTGGAGTTCAGGTCCTGCAACACGGCCTCGACACAGTCGCGACCGTCGCGGATCGCCCAGACCACCAGGCTTGCGCCGCGCACGATGTCGCCGATGGCATAGACGCCGGGCAGGGCGGTGCGGCCGCTGGTGAACTCTGCCTTGATGGTGCCCCAGCGGGTCACTTCCAGCTCGGGGCAGCCCCAGAGAGTCGGCAGTTCCTCGGGCTCGAAGCCGAGCGCCTTGATGACCAGGTCTGCGGGCTCGTCATAATCCGATCCCTCGATCACCTCGGGGCGCTGGCGGCCGGTGGCGTCCGGTGCGCCCAGGCGCATCTTCTCGACCATCACGGCATTGACCGGCTCACCCTTGAAGCCCTTGGGCGCGGTCAGCCATTCGAAGACCACACCTTCTTCCTCGGCGTTCTGCGTCTCGCGCTGGCTCCCTGGCATGTTGGCGCGGTCGCGGCGATACAGGCATTTGACGCTGGTGGCGCCCTGGCGGATCGCGGTGCGGACACAGTCCATCGCCGTGTCGCCGCCGCCGATCACGACAACCTTCTTGCCCTTTGCGTTCAGCTCGCCGCTTTCGAATTCCGGCACGCTGTCGCCAAAGTTCGACGCGCGGTTCGAGGCGGTCAGGTAGTCGATCGCCTTGACGATGCCCTTGGCACCCGCGCCCGGGCCGCCCAGGTCACGCGACTTGTAGACGCCGGTCGCGATGATGACCGCATCATGTTGTGCGCGGATTTCTTCGAACGACAGGTCTTCGCCCACGTTGCAGTTCATCACAAAGCGCACGCCGCCCTCTTCGAGCTGCTTGTTGCGGCGCATCACGATGTCTTTCTCCAGCTTGAAGCCGGGGATGCCATAGGTCAGCAGCCCGCCCGAGCGGTCGTAGCGGTCATAGACGGTGACCTGCACGCCGGCGCGGCGCAGCATGTCCGCCGCCGCCAACCCGCCGGGGCCGGCGCCGATGATGCCGACGCTTTCGGAGCGTTCCTGTGCCGGGGTCACGGGCTTGACCCAGCCTTCTTCCCAGGCGGTATCGGTGATGTACTTCTCGACCGAGCCGATGGTCACCGTGCCGTGACCCGACTGTTCGATCACGCAGTTGCCTTCGCAGAGGCGGTCCTGGGGGCAGATGCGGCCGCAGATCTCGGGGAAGGTGTTGGTGGCCTGGCTGACCTCATAGGCCTCCTGAAGGCGGCCCGTGGCGGTCAGGCGCAGCCAGTCGGGGATATTGTTGTGCAGCGGGCAGTGGCTCTGGCAATAGGGCACGCCGCACTGGCTGCAGCGCGCGGCCTGTTCCTTGGCCTTCGCATCGGCGTATTCCGCATAGATCTCGTCGAAATCCGTCCGGCGCTCCGCGGCCTCCCGCTTGACCGGCATCTCCCGCCCCACGGACACAAATTTCAGCATCGGCTGCTTCGCCATTCATCCACCCTTTGCAGGTAATCCCTAGATCGTCCGCGCCTCCTTACAGAAGCTTGGCTTGGAATGAAAGTCAGCTGTGTTGACCTATATCCAGAATATTCCCGTTTTTGGCGTCTCAAAACCACATGCGGCTGCCAAAAATAGGTCCAAATCGGACCCAAATTGCCACTTTCGGCTCTGAAACAAGGAGTTATACCAAGGCGCGTAGCTTTGATTGGACCCCGACAATGGCTTTCACGCAACTGCTGATTCTCGCCCTGATACAGGGGGTTACCGAATTCCTTCCGATCTCGTCCTCGGGCCACCTGATTCTCTTGCCGAACCTGACGGGGATGCAGGACCAGGGCCAGGTGATCGACGTGGCCGTTCACGTGGGAACCTTGCTGGCTGTCATCCTCTACTTCCGAGCCGACGTTAAGGATGCAGCCAAGGGCACGCTGCGGCTCATGACGGGGCGCATGGACACGCCGGGCGCGCGCCTCGCCTTTCTGCTGCTTGTGGCCACCATCCCGGTGATCCTCTTCGGACTGGCGCTCAAGCTCTCGGGGCTGGACGACATGCTGCGCTCGACGGCGGTGATCGGGTGGACCATGCTTGTCTTCGGTCTTGTCCTCTACTGGGCGGACATGAAAGGGGCGCAGGACAAGGCGGACAGCGACTGGAACCTGCGGGATGCCATCATCATGGGGCTGTGGCAGGCCGTGGCCTTGATCCCGGGCACCTCGCGGTCCGGCATCACCATCACCGCGGCGCGCCACCTGGGCTATAACCGGCACGACGGCGCCAAGCTGGCCATGTTGATGTCGATCCCGACGATCATGGCGTCAGCCGCGTTGCTGGGGGCCGAGGTCATCGCGACCGCCGATGCCCAGGCCGCGCGTGATGGTGCGATTGCGGCGGCGCTGGCGTTTCTGTCGGCGCTGGGGGCGCTCTGGCTGATGATGCGGCTCCTGCGCTCTGTCAGCTTTACACCCTATGTCATCTATCGGGTGATCCTGGGGCTGATCCTGCTCTGGATCGCCTACGCCTGAACGTCACACCCGGTGATAAGGCGCCCCCGCCTGGATCGAGGCGGCGCGGTATAGCTGTTCGGCCAGCATGACCCGCACCAGCATGTGTGGCCAGACCATCCGACCAAAGGACATCAGGTCCTGCGCCTCGGCCCGCAGGGCGGGGTCGATTCCGTCGGCGCCACCGATGACAAAGGCCAGGTCCTGAGCGCCACCATCTCGCCAGTCTGCCAGTTTTCCGGAAAACTCGGGCGAGGACCAGATGTGGCCGCGCTCATCCAGCGCACAGATCCGTGCACCCGAGGGGATCGCGCGGCGCAACAGAGCGGCCTCACCCGCCATGCCGCCGCCCTTGCGGTCCTCGACCTCGATCACTTGCGCCGGGCCAAGGCCCAGCGCCCGGCCCGTGCGGTCGAAACGTGTCAGGTAATCATCGACAAGCGCCTTTTCCGGCCCCTTCCGGAGCCGGCCAACCACGCAAAGATGTACGCGCACCGTTCAGGCCTGGTTGCCTGCCACCGGAGCCCACATCTTTTCCAGCTGGTAGAACTCGCGCACTTCGGGGCGGAAGAGATGGACAACCACGTCCCCCGCGTCGATGAGCACCCAGTCCCCGGTATCCTTGCCCTCCATCGTGGAGAGAACACCGAAGCGCTGCTTGAGTTCATCTGCCAGCTTTTCCGATAGCGCCGCGACCTGGCGCGACGAGCGGCCGGTGGCGATGACCATGTAATCGCACACCGAGGATTTGCCGTGCAGGTCGATCTGCACGATATCCTCTGCCTTGTTGTCGGAGAGTGTTTCGAGCACTGCCGCGAGAATGCCCTCGGCGGTCGGTTCGCTCTGTGTCATGGCCGAAATGCCCCGGCCTTGATCAGCGGCATGCGCCGCAAGTGTCGTCGAAGACAGGACAATGTCCTCCTGTGTCGCTACGCGCCCCCCAAGCCCGGGCGCATGGGCATGCTTTAAAGATAGCATCGGAAATGTAAATTCTCAATGTCGCGTGGCAGAGGGGCAGGGGGCAGGGGTCGTATCTGCCCGTGCCTTCAGCGTTTTCAGGTAGCGGCCAACGGGTTGCGGGCGCAACAGGGGGCGCGCCTGACCACCGTTTTCCAGGACGATATCGGCGGAAACGGGCGCATCCATGTCAGGCCCCGAGCCGTGCAGGCAAAGGCCAAAGGACATCTCCAGCGAGCCGGAGGTGCGTTCTGGCGCCTCGGTTTTCCATGTGCGGGCGCGGGCTTGTGCTGCACGCAGGCCGTCGAGGCCGGCGGGCGCGACGGCAAGAATCAGCGATCCGTCCCGCATGTCCCGGCGTCGCAGGACAAAGCTCTCGTCGAACGCGCCCCTGGCCGAAACCGCCGTGAGGGTCAGCCGCGCCGAGTCAGGGAGAAGATCCAGGCCCTCCGGCAGGTGCAGATGGATCTGGAAATCCACCGGGTCGGCGGTCAGCTGATCGACTTTGCGCAAGTCTTGCAGGGTCTGCGGTACGAGCGCCGTGCAGGCGCTCAATAGGGCGAGGATGGGGATAAGGCGAAGCACGAAGAATCTCCTCTTGTGGAATCATTTTTTATCGTTTTACATTAAGTAATGTTGATTAAATAGCAAGCTGGACCTCGATATGACCTACCAACTTCCCCGTGCCACGCGCCGCGCCGCCCAGGTTCTGCGCGGGCTGTCCTTCATCGCGATGACGGTGCTCCTCGGGCTTGTGGCATGGGTTGCCGTCGATCCGGTGTTCCTTGTGTCCCATCGTGCCGACGCGCTTGGGCTGGACATGGGCGGGCGCACCCTCGGCTTGGCGAGCCGGATGGCGCTGGTGGCCGGAGCCTGGATTGCGTTGGGTGCCGTGTTTTACACCCTTTGGCACATGAGCCGGCTTTTTGCCTGCTACGCGGGTGACGCGGCGCTGACCCCAACGGCGGCTCACGCGCTGCGGCACATCGGTCTGGGCTTTCTCGCGCAGGCGGCGGTGGGTCTTCTGGGCCATCCGGTCGAAACACTCTTGCTGACCCTGGGGGCGCCCGCAGGGCAAAGGATGGTCTCACTTGCCGTGTCCT
Source organism: Mameliella sp. AT18 (assembly GCF_028807275.1). Taxonomy (NCBI): domain Bacteria; kingdom Pseudomonadati; phylum Pseudomonadota; class Alphaproteobacteria; order Rhodobacterales; family Roseobacteraceae; genus Antarctobacter; species Mameliella sp. AT18. Next base: position 40,945 of record NZ_JARAMO010000025.1, on the reverse strand, counting down.
CGGCTGACCTGGGCTTTGTCCTTGCGGGGGGCATGATGCTGATCGTCGGGCTGGTCACCAGCCAGGCGGTGGCGCTCCGGTCCGAGAACGAGGGATTCGTCTGATGCAGATCGTCGTGCGGCTGGACGTGATGCTGGCGCGGCGCAAGATGCGCTCGCGCGAGCTGGCCGAGCGTGTGGGCATCACCGAGCAGAACATTTCCCTGCTGAAATCCGGCAAGGTCAAGGGGATCCGTTTCGAGACGCTGGCAAAGATCTGCGAGGTTCTCGACTGTCAGCCCGGCGACCTGCTGGAGGCCCTGCCAGAAGCTGAGGCGTAGGGCGGGGTTGCCCCGCCACACCGCTCATGCGCCGTAGGGCACCCAGACGGTCTTGACCTCGGTCGCCTGCTCCAGGAAATCGCGTGCGTCCCCGGCGTTCAGCCAGTCGCGAGCGCGCCCGTCGTTGACCCAGGTCCGTTTCAGATTGCCCGCCGAGGCGCTCTCGATCACCTCCGACAGATCGCTGGAGGAGAAAGACCAGACCGCCTCGACGTCCATATGCGACGCCAGCACCGGGGCCAGCTCGGCATGTGATCCGGTCAGGATGTTCACCACGCCCCCGGGCACGTCCGAGGTTTCCAGAACCTGGTAGAATTCCAGCGCTGCCAGAGGGAAGGGTTCGGAGGCGACCAGCACCACCCGGTTCCCCATCGCGATGGCCGGCGCCATGACCGAGACCAGCCCCAGGAGCGGGGCCTCGTCCGCACAGAGCGCGCCGATGACCCCGCAGGGTTCGTTCATCGCAAGGGCCACGCCACGCATGGGGACACTGCGCACGCCGCCGTCGAACTTGTCCGCCCAGGCGGCAGCGGTGAACAGCCGGTTCACGCTGGCCTCGACCTCTGCCGCGCCGCCGTCGCTGCCGGTCAGCCGGTCGATCAGGGCCGCGAACTCCCCCGCCCGGGCCGAGAGGTTCTCACCGATGTAATACAAGACCTGTGCACGGTTATGGGCCGTGGCCTTGGCCCAGCCGCCCGCGCCGCGCGCGGCCTCGACGGCGTTGCGGATGTCCTTGCGGTTGGCGATGGGCGCCTGGCCGATCAGCTTGCCCGCCGCGTCGTAGATGCTGCGGGCATAGCCGCCGTCGGGACGCGCCTGCTTGCCACCGACATAGAGCTTCGCGGTGCGGTCGACCGGCTGCGGTTCGGCGCTGTCGCCGGCATAGGCCTCGACCGGGGACAAGGCCCCGGGTTCGCCCCGGGCGCGGGTATAGGCGCGCAGCCCCTCCCAGCCGCCTTCTCGGCCAAAGCCGCTTTCGCGGACACCGCCGAACCCGGCGGCGGCGTCGAACATGTTGGTTCCGTTGACCCAGACGACCCCCGCCGCCAGTTGCGGCGCCACGTCTAGCGCGGTGTTGATGTTCTCGGACCAGACGCTGGCAGCAAGGCCATAGCGCGTGTTATTGGCCAGCGCGACCGCCTCGGCAGGCGTGCGGAATGTCGAAGAGACCAGCACCGGGCCAAAGATCTCTTCCTGCATCAACGGCGAGGCGGGCGACAGCCCCGAGACCAGCGTGGGCGGGTAGTAACAGCCCTCGGGCAGGGGGCAGTTGGCGCGATAAACCGTGCCCTCGGCGCCCGACACCATGCCTTCGATCCGGCGCAGCTGTTCGGGGTCGACGATGGCGCCCACGTCGATGCATTTGTCCAGCGGGTTGCCGATGCGCAGCTTGTCCATCCGCGCGCGCAGCCGGTCGTGGAAAGCGTCAGACACACCCTCTTGCACCAAGAGGCGCGACCCGGCGCAGCAGACCTGTCCCTGGTTGAACCAGATCGCATCCACCAGCCCCTCGATCGCGCTGTCCAGGTCGGCATCCTCGAAGACGACGTAGGGCGATTTCCCCCCCAGCTCCAGCGTCAGGCCGATGCCGCGCCCCGCCGTCGCCTGGCGGATCTTGCGCCCCACTTCGGTTGAGCCGGTAAAGGCGATCTTGTCCACGTCCGCGTCGCAGATAATCTCACCCACGCGGCCGTCGCCGGTGACGATGTTGACCACGCCCCTTGGCAGCCCGGCCTGCTGGCAGATTTCGGCGAACAAAAGCGCGGTCAGCGAGGTCCATTCGGCGGGTTTCAGCACCACCGTGTTGCCGGTGGCCAACGCCGGGGCGATTTTCCACGACAGCATGAGCAGCGGAAAGTTCCACGGCACGATCTGCCCGCAGACCCCCAGCGCCTGCCGGTCGGGCAACTCGCTGTCCATCAACTGGGCCATGCCCGCGTGATAGTAGAAATGCCGCTGGGCCAGCGGAATGTCGATGTCGCGGCTTTCGCGGATCGGCTTGCCGTTGTCCAGCGTTTCCAGTACCGCGAACAGCCGCGCGTGCTTCTGCAAAAGCCGCGCCAGCGCATAGAGATAGCGCGCGCGGCCCGGCCCCCCCAGCGCCTCCCATTCGGGTTGTGCCGCGCGGGCGGCGGCGACGGCGGCGTCCACGTCATCCTGTGTCGCCTGGGTCAGCGTCGCCAGCACCTCTCCCGTTGCCGGGTTGCGGCTGTCGAACCCCTCGCCCGCCTCGGTAAAGGCCCCATTGATGAAATGGCCGAACCGCGATCCCTGGTCGACGATCCAGGCCAGCGCATCCCCGGCGCTTTCGGGGGCGGGGCCGTAGTCCATGCTTTCGAAGATCTCTTTGATGCTCATTTCAGCCTCTCGCAGGCGGTTTGCGCCAGGTTCGGTGCCGTCGCGTCGTAACGCAGGTGCTGAAGGGTGACGCGATCCCCGAAGGCGGGCGGTTGCCCGGCGTTCAGAACCGCATCTCCGTAGACGACCAGCGCCGCATCCTCGGCAAGGAAAACCCGGCGTTTCAACGTAGCCTGCGCCATGCGTGCCGTGGTCTTCAACCCGCCCTGCTCGATGGTGATCATCCGCTGGCTGACGGTGATCGCGGCTATCGGGGCCGTGTCCGACCCCGCGCCCCAGGGCGCGCAGGCATAGCTTTGGCCCAGAGCGGGTGTCGCAAGGCCCAGCGCGGCAAGGGCGATAGGAGCGGGCTTCATTGCGTGGCCCCCATTGCCAGGTAGATGACATAGACCAGCCAGAGCAGCGCCAGCCCCCAGACCCAGTGCTGTACGCGCAGGCTGCGCCTTTGCAGGGCGGCGAAGTCTTCAAGCCCCTCTGGCGGGCTGTCGGGTAAGTCGAATTCCGGTTCCGGCCCCAGCTGGCGGAATAGCCGTGTCGGCAGGTCGCGCGCCGCGCGCTTCAGGCGCCGCCGCCGCCAGTTGCTGACCCCCATCACGAGGAAGACGGCGACCATCATCAGCGACCATTGCGGTGTCATCTGCATGGCGTCACCCCGCCGCGTGCCGCCACGAGGCCGAATAGGCCCCGGTGACATGGTGTTCCAGCTGCCGTTCGATGTCGCCCAGGAGCGACGAGGCGCCAAAGCGGAAGAGGTCGGGACGCAGCCAGCGGTCGCCCAGTTCCTCCTTGACCAATGCCAGATAGGTCACCGCATCCTTGGCCTTTGAGATCCCGCCCGCGGGCTTGTAGCCGACACGATAGCCCGTGGCCTCGTGATAGGCGCGGATCGCCCGCATCATCACCAGGCTGACGGGCAGGGTGGCGTTGACGCTTTCCTTGCCGGTCGAGGTCTTGATGAAATCGGCCCCCGCCATCATGCAGACGAGGCTGGCGCGGGCGACATTCTGCAGCGTGCCCAGTTCGCCGGTCGCAAGGATCGCCTTGACATGCGCCTCGCCACAGGCGGCGCGGAAGGTGCGCATCTCGTCATAGAGCCCCTGCCAGTCGCCGGTCAGGACCTTGCGGCGCGAGATGACGATGTCGATCTCCTGCGCCCCGGCCTGCACGCTTTCCTCGATCTCGGCCACGCGCAGGCGAAAGGGCGACAGCCCCGCCGGAAAGCCGGTCGACACGGCGGCCACGGGGATGCCGGAGCCCTGCAGGGCCGCCAGCGCCGGGGCGATCATGTCGTGGTAGACACAGACCGCGCCCACGGTCAGCCCCTCCAGCCCCAAAGCCTCTAGCAAATCGGCGCGCACCGGATGGCGGGCCTTGGCACAAAGCCGGGCGACACGGCCCGGCGTGTCATCCCCCGCCAGCGTCGTCAGGTCGATGCAGGAGATTGCGCGGGCCAGCCAGGCGGCCTGGAACTCCTTCTTGACCGAGCGGCGGCCCGGCAGGGTGGCCGCGCGCCGTTCGATGGCCGAACGGTTGGCGCGGGCGGCGCGGACCCAATCCATGTCCAGCAACATGCCGGGGTTTCGCGCATCCTGAAGCTGCGGCAGTTGCGCGGTCTTGTCGCCTTTGGCGGTGACGGGTGTCATGCGCCCTCCAAACTGGTTCGCGGTCAGCCTGCCCCCGGCGGCAGGGGTTTTCAAGCGGAACGCTGAGGCAGGCCCGCTGCGGCCAGCGCCTCCTGCAATCCCGGGTCCGGCACGGTGTCGCCGCGCACCTGCGTGCGTTTCAGCGATTTCCAGCCGTTGGTGATGTTCCGGCAGTGATAGAACCAAGCGTTGTCCAGCTGGAAGCGCCGGGCAAAGGGCAGCCGTTCCAGTTCATGCGCGCGCCATTGATAGCCACGCAGGGGGCCGCCGGGCACCACGCACCATTTCGGCGGGCATGTCTTGACCGGCTCGTCGCGGTGGCTGTGCCGGGCGTGCCAGGACCAGCCCTCTGCCTCCGGCGCGGGATGCACCCAGCGCCCCGGAAAGTGGACAAACCCCGCGCGGCTTTGCACGGCGGCATCGAAGACCGTCCGGCCCGGCGTCATCACCAGTTCGTCCACGTCGCAATTCAGGACTGCGCGCGCGCCCTGCAGGAACCGGAATTGCAGCGCATTCAGGACGCCAGTCTGCAGGAACAGTTCCGCGTTGATGAAAGGCGGCAACCCGCGCGGCCCGTAACGCAGGGACGTCGACAGGATGATGATCTGGGCAAAGCCCGCCCGTTCCAGCGCCGGACGGATCTGGTCGACGCCCCAGGTTTCCGATCCATTGTCCACGAAAAGCACAGCGTCTGCGCCGTGATGCGCGATGTGGAACCGCGCCCAATCCTCGATCCAGTCCGGGTGGTTGTCCCTGGACAGGGTCATCAGCACGTTGCGCCCGTCCAGCGTGCTGTCGGGGCCATTGACGGGCGTTTCGCCGCGCCAGTCGCCGATCTCGACTGCGACACGCTCCGGCTGGGCGCTGGCGGGCAGGCGGATCAGGGTATGGCGGTAATAGCGTTTGAAGCGCGGGCGCACCTCGGTGCTGTCCAGGGTGAACCGGGCCCGCGCCACCATGCGGTCCAGGTTGTTGAGCCGCGGGCAGATCAGGACAACCGCGCCATCGTGCCAGACCGCGTCCAGCCACAGCGTCGTCGCGTCGAAGCGTTCGAGGTAGTCCTCGGCCCGTTTCGCGGCCCGCACGCGCGGGAGGCGGGACAGGCCGCTGCCGTCGAGGCTGAGGGTGGCGAAATCGCTCATCGGGTCTTCCAGTGCTGCGCCTCTTTGCGCTAGCGCAGCGGCGGCATGGGGTAAAGCGGTCTTCGCGCGGCGGCCATGACGTGACGTTGATCGTGACAGCGTCAGGTGCATCATGTGAGGTGGCCGCGAGGACCCCGGGAGGACATGATGACAGATTATCCGCACCTGCTGCGCCCGCTCGATCTTGGTTTCACCACGCTGAAGAACCGCGTGCTGATGGGGTCGATGCACACCAACCTCGAAGAGCGGGGCGACTGGAACCGGGTCGCGGAATTCTATGCCACGCGGGCGCGCGGCGGGGTCGGCCTGATGGTGACGGGGGGAATGGCGCCCAACCGCGAGGGCGGGGTTTTTCCGGGCGCGGCGGGCCTTTTCACGCCTGAGGACATCGCCAACCACCGCATGATCACCGACCGTGTGCACGCGGCGGACGGCAAGATTGCCATGCAGATCCTGCATGCGGGGCGCTATGCCTACGGCCCCGACTGCGTCGCGCCTTCGCCGGTGAAATCGCCGATCTCTCCCTTCCCGCCGCATGAGCTGGACGAGGCGGGCATCGAGAAACAGATCGCGGACATCGCGACATCCGCCGCCCGCGCCCGCGAGGCGGGCTATGACGGGGTCGAGATCATGGGGTCCGAGGGGTATTTCCTCAACCAGTTCCTTGTCACCCATACCAACAAGCGCACCGATGGCTGGGGCGGCAGCTATGAGAACCGGATGCGCCTGCCCATCGAGGTGGTGCGCCGGGTGCGCGCGGCGGTGGGCGAGGATTTCATTCTCATCTTCCGTCTTTCGATGATCGACCTGATCCCCAATGGCTCGACCCATGACGAGGTCGTGCAACTGGCGCAGGCGGTCGAGGCGGCGGGCGCCAATATCATCAACACCGGCATCGGCTGGCACGAGGCGCGGGTGCCCACCATCGCCACCAGCGTGCCGCGCCGGGCCTTTGCCTGGGTGACGCAGAAACTCATGGGCAAGGTCGGGGTGCCGCTGATCACCTCGAACCGGATCAACACGCCCGAGGTGGCGGAACAAGTGCTGGCCGAGGGCTGCGCCGACATGGTCAGCCTCGCGCGGCCCTTCCTCGCCGATCCTGATTTCGTGGCCAAGGCGGCAGGGGGGAAATCCCACCTCATCGCCCCCTGTATCGCCTGCAACCAGGCCTGCCTTGACCATACCTTCGCCGGCAAGGTCTCGACCTGCCTCGTGAACCCGAAGGCGGCGTTTGAAACGGAGCTGGTGGTTGAACCGGCCGAGGCACCGCGTCATGTCGCGGTCGTGGGGGCCGGTCCTGCCGGCCTGTCTGCTGCGATCACGGCGGCGGAGCGCGGGCACAAGGTGGTTCTGTTCGACAAGGCGGAGACCCTGGGCGGACAGCTGAACATGGCCCGCAAGATCCCCGGCAAGGAGGAGTTCGACGGCCTGGTCGACTGGTTCTCTGCCATGACCTCGGCCACGGGCGTCGAAGTGCGCCTTGGCACAGAGGCAACAGTCGACACCCTGGCAGGTTTTGACGCCGTGATCGTGGCCACCGGCGTCCTGCCGCGCGATCCGCAGATCCCGGGGCAGGACCATCCGTCGGTCAGGGGTTATGTCGACGTGCTGCGCGATGGTGCAGAGGTCGGCAAGCGGGTGGCGATCATCGGCGCGGGCGGGATCGGTTTCGACGTGGCTGAATTCCTCGTGACCGGGGACAGCCCGACAGAAAGCCTGCCCGACTGGATGCGCGAATGGGGCGTGACGGACCCGGCCGAGGCGCGGTCGGGCCTGGCTCCCGAAGGGCCGCAGCCCGATGCTGCCGAACGCGAGGTCGTGCTGTTGCAGCGCAAGCCGGAACGCCCGGGCAAGCGTCTTGGCAAGACAACCGGCTGGATTCACCGGGCCGCGCTGAAGATGAAGGGCGTCGAGATGCGCAGCGGGGTGAACTATGAGCGCATCGACGACGCGGGCCTGCATGTCAGCTATGGCGAGGCGCGCGAACGGCCCGAGGTGATCGCCTGCGATACCATCGTGCTTTGTGCCGGGCAGGTCAGCGAACGGACGCTGGCCGATGCGCTGGAGGCGAAGGGCATCGAGACCCATGTGATCGGTGGCGCAGACGTGGCCGCCGAACTGGATGCCAAGCGCGCCATCGACCAGGGCACGCGGCTGGCTGCCGCACTCTGACGGCAGGGGTCTTCTTGGAACATGCGCCGGTTGCAGGCGTTCCTCCTGTAACCGAAACGCAAGCAAGGAGGTTTGTCATGGCCGATATCGGCAACGCAAAGATCCTCATCATCACCACGTACGGCTTTGAACAGTCAGAGCTCGAAGTTCCCCGCGACCAGCTGCGCGCCAAGGGCGCGACGGTCCATGTCGCCACGCTCGACGGCGAGGCCGCGACAGGATGGCAAGGCAGCGACTGGGGGCGCCCGACGGGCGCCGACCTGCGCATCGCCGATGCCGACGCCACGCAATACGATGCGCTGGTGATCCCCGGCGGGCAGATCAACCCGGATCTGCTGCGCGTCGAGGCGCCTGTGACGGCGCTGGTGCGGGCCTTTGCCAAGCAGGGCAAGGTGATCGCCGCGATCTGTCACGCGCCTTGGGTGCTGATCGAGGCCGATATCGTGGCAGGCCGTGAAATGACGGCCTACCCCTCGATCCGGACCGACCTGAAGAACGCGGGTGCGCGGGTCATGGATGAACCGGTGATCACGGACAGCGGCATCGTCACCAGCCGCAATCCGGGGGACCTCGACGCTTTTGTCGCCAAGATCGTGGAAGAGGTCGAAGAGGGCCATCATAGCCGCAAGGCGGCCTGATGCGGATCTTTTGACCGGACCCTGAAAAAGGGCGCGTCGCAGTCGCGGCGCGCCCTTCGTCCGTCCGGGGATTGGCTACTCCACCGTGATGGTGATCTGGTCCGAGACGACCGGCGGGTCGTGCGGGATATGGTTCATGTCCCCCAGCACCAGCTGCAGCGTATGCGTGCCCGGGTCCAGCCCCAGCATGACCTCGGTCTGGCCACCGCCGAAGTGGCGGTGGTTGTCGTCGCCGGGGATGCCGTAGTCCTTGAACTCTGCGTCCTCGGCCCCTTCGCCAAAGGGGGCGCGGTCGATCAGGATGTGATGGTGGCCGGTGTTGTCCTTGTCGATCCCGGCGGGGGCCACGCCCATGCCGGAGAGGCCGAACCGGACCGTGACGGGGCTTTGCACCGTGTCGCCGTCGGCGATGTTGATGAAATAGACCTTGGCGCCCTCTGGCGCGGGCACACCGTCGGCCATGAGGGCCAAGGGTGCCACCGCCAGGGCGGCGGCGCAGAGCATTGAACGAAACATGGGGTGGATCCTCCCTGAAAATCAGTTCTGTCGAAGTTGCCTTCAGGGGCTCAGGCTACACTTTTGCGCGATTCCGGTCAGGCTTTTTGTGTTTCCCCGTCGCAGACAGCGCAACGCAATACCCCTCAATTGTCCCCTCCTTGCCCAAGTTGCGCCCCAGTTCAAAAGCATTGCTTGCAGAACGAAAGACCTTGGAATGGAGACCTGAATGGACCGTCTGACCGAAATGGAGGCCTTTGCCACTGTCGTGGACCAGGGCGGTTTCACCGATGCGGCCAAGAAGATGGGCATCTCCAAGTCTGCCGTGTCAAAACATGTGTCCAGCCTGGAGGCGCGGCTTGGCGCGCGCCTTTTGAACCGCACGACGCGCCGGGTCTCGCCCACCGAGATCGGCCTGGCCTACTACGACCGCGCGCGCCGGGTGTTGAACGATGCCGGAGAAGCGGATGCGCTGGTCACCTCCATGCAATCCGCGCCCTCTGGGTTGCTGCGGATTTCCGTGGCGACGGATTTCGGGGTCAATCACCTTAGTCCAGTGCTGGGCGAATTCCTGGCCGAGTTTCCCGACATCACCGTCAACATGGTCCTGAACAACCGCTACGTCGAGCTGATCTCGGAAGGCTTCGACATGGCGGTCCGGATCGGCGAGCTGGAGGATTCGACGCTGCGTGCGCGCAAGTTGACCGACACCACAAAGCGCATGATCGCCTCGCCGTCTTATTTCCAGAAGTTCGGCCGCCCGCAGCGGATCGACGACCTGAACGAACACAAGCTGTTGCACTATTCCAACCAGTCCTCCGGCAATGTCTGGAAGCTGACCGCGCCCTCGGGCGAAAAGCGCCAGGTGCGCACGGCCGGATGGCTGACGGTCAACGATGGCCAGTCTCTGCTGAACGCCTGCATCGCGGGCCTGGGCATCGCCTACCTGCCCTCCTACCTCTATCACGAAGCGATGGAGGCCGGTCTGGTCGAGGACGCGATCCCCGATCTGCCGGTGGAAACGCAGGGCATCTACGCGGTTTATCCTCCGGGTCGGTTTACCCAGCCCAAGGTCCGCGCCTTCATCGACTTCCTGGTACATGCCTTTGCCGAAAAGGGACCACAGGCCTGGTAGGCCCGCGCGTCACTCCGTCGAGATCAGGACCGCCTCGACCCGGCGGTTTGCCTCGCGCCCCTCAGGCGTGAGGTTCGACGCGACCGGGGCCAGGTATCCAACCCCCTCCGCACCGATCTGCGCCGCCCGCGTGCCGTGCCGGTCGCGCAGGTAGCTCATCGCCGCCTCGGCCCTGCGCAACGACACCCGCCTGTTCGCCTCCAGCGACCCCGTCGCATCCGTGTGCCCGACGAACAGGATCTGCCGAGACGGGTTCGCCGCCAGGTAGGTGGCGATGGCATCCAGCGAGGCGATGCGCCCCTCTCCCAGCGCGGTGGACCCCGAGCGGAACAGCAGGTCCCGCAGGATCACGTGGCCGCTGCTCTCCAGCGATTGAATGATGTCATCGCGCGGCCGCGCGGGCACGACTGGCACCGGGTCCACCGGTGCGCTGGGCCGGATTTCTCCGACGCTGCCGCCGGCGCGGATGATCTGGATGTACCCGGCGCGCGCATCGCGGCTGGTCAGGATCGAGACCGCGCCTTCCTTGTCCGAAATCGCGGAAATGAAATGATAGTCGCTCAGGTCCACGAACATTTCCGGCGCCGGCAGAACCAGCGTGGCAAAACGGAAGTCGAAGCCGCCACAGGCCCGCGCCCGGCAGTCCAGCAGGATTTCAAAGCCTTCCTCGATCAGGCTGTCACGCAGCGGCTTTGCCAGTTGAAAGGGCGTCTCGTCACTGTCGGGCAGATGCCAGGCCGCGACCTCGATCCGGCCTTCGACCCGTTCGACCGGCAGGTAGCCGTTTTTCCACGGACCGGTCGGCATTGAATAGGCCCCGGGCGACTGGACGGTGCCGAAACTCTGTTGCGCACCGCGCGGCAAGGTCAGTTCGACCGCCGCCGCACTGCCCGCCACCAGCACCAGGCCCAGTGCCAGCGCCTTAGCGCGCCTGCGCGTGGTACTCGTCATTCGGACGCATATCGGTGGCGCTGGCAACCCGGTTGGTCATGTTGAAGAACCCCGCCACGTTGGCGATGTCCCAGATGTCGCGTTCCGAGAAACCGGCATCGCGCAGGGCCTCGCGATCCCATTCGGCGATCTCGGCGCTGGCCTTGGTCATCTTCTCGGCAAACCCCAGCATGGCGCGCTGGCGGTGGTTCAGGTCCGCCACTCGCCAGTTCATCACCAGCATCTCGCCCAGCTTGGGGTCGCCCGACAGCTCTCGCACGGCGGCGCCATGCGCGGTCAGGCAGTAAAAGCACTTGTTCACCGAGGAGACGACAACCGCGATCATCTCGCGTTCCAGCTTGGTCAGCCCGCTGTCCGCCAGCATCAGGTCATTGTACATGGCGGTAAAGACGTTGAGCTTGTCGATGTCGAAGGCATAGGCCTTGAGGACATTGGGCACGAGGCCCAGCTTGTCCTGACAGACATCGAAATATTTCTGCGTGGCCTCCGGCAGGGGGTCGACCATAGGCAGGTTGAGCGCGGTGGGCAGGGCGTCGGTCACATTTCCTCGCAGTCGCCGTTCAGGATGCGGTAATGGTAGTGCCCCACGACCTCCATCTTCAAGGCTGCATAAAGCGCATTGGCGCCGGTGTTTTCCTCGGTCGCGGCCACGGCGATGCGGGTCGCCCCGTTCCGTGCCGCCCAAAGCGCGGCACAGCGCATCATCCAGCCGCCCAGCCCCTTCTGCCGGTGCTCGGGCGCGATTTCCAAGGCGTGGACCATCGCGGTGCGGTCATGGATCGCGCAAAACCCGGCGCCAGCGGGTTTGTCCGACACGCGGCCGAACAACCCGGTCTTGGGCAGGGGCGCGCGGTCCATCACCCGCTGGCGTTCGGCGCCGATGCCGCCCGCCTCCCAGATCTCGCGCATGATGGCCAGCGGCTCCCAGATCGCAAAGGCGGTGACGCGCGGCAACCTGAGGTCGGTCAAAAGCTCGATCGGCGCCGACCACAGCTGCACCGGGTCGATCTTCTCATAGCCTCGCGCCGCCAGAGCCGTGTCCAGTGCGGCGTCTTCGGGGCGGACCATGAACAGCGGGGCCTGTCCCATGAGGCGCATGGCGTCCTCTGCCGCCGAAAGGTCATCGCCATCCCATGATCCATGCGCGGTCGCGGCGGATACGCGCTTGCCGCCGCCACGCCCTTCGCGCAACAGCCACGGCCCGGCCTCGACCCGCGATGCCGCGGGCCAGGTGGCATCAAGTGCCTCGAAGTAATCGGAAAGGTCGTCGGTCATTGCGGCGGCCCGAAATTGAGGTTTATCCCGTTATGGCCGCTGCCGGTTGGGCTGTCCATGCGGCGTGCGCGCCTTTCGTGCGGCACCTAGTGGGCGACCGCCTCGGGGAACAGCGCGCTCAGCTCGGACATGGCGGCGTCGATCCGCCCGCCATCGGGGCCCCGGATCACCACGTTGGCGCCGTAGACGCCGTTGCGCTGGTAGGGGTAGGACCCGATGGAGAGGTCCGTGAACCGCTCCGCCAGGGCGCTCAGCGGCCCGGCGATGTCGCCTTCGCCACGTTCGATCCGAAGGGTCTGGGACAACAGGGGCTGTCCGCCGGTCATCTTGGGCAGCACGCTGGACACCATCGCCTGGAACACCGCCGGCACGCCCGCCATGACATGCACGTTGCCCAGCGTGAACCCCGGCGCCGCCGAAACCGGGTTTTCGATCAGGGTGGCGCCATCGGGAATGCGCGCCATGCGCAACCGCGCTTCGTTCAGCTCCGATCCCTGCCGGTCGTAATGTTCCTGCAGGATCGCACGCGCATCGTCGCGGACGCTGATCGCCACGCCGAATGCCTCGGCCACGCAGGGTGCGGTGATGTCGTCGTGGGTCGGGCCGATCCCGCCCGAGGTCACGACATGGTCATACCCCTGCCGCAGCGCGTTCAGCGCCGCCACGATCGCGTCGCGGTCGTCAGACACGATGCGGACCTCTTTCAGGTCGATGCCGTGCTTGGCGAATTCCTGTGCCAGGTGATGCATGTTGGCATCGCGGGTGCGCCCCGACAGGATCTCGTCCCCGATGACCAGCATGGCGGCGGTGGGATTGGGCATGGGCAAGCTCCTTGGCGCGGTGTTTTCCAGAGGGTATAGGCGGCAGCCATGCGCTTTCAAACCCCCCTGGTCCCCGCGACCCTGATCCGCCGATACAAACGCTTTCTCGCCGACTGCCTGCTGGAGGACGGGCGAGAGGTAACGGCCCATGTCGCCAACCCCGGCAGCATGCTGGGACTGAAGGACGAGGGCCAGCGCATCTGGCTGGAACCCAATGACGATCCGAAAAAGAAACTGAAATGGGCCTGGCGCCTGGTGGAACACGCCGGCGGCCATTTCACCGGCGTCGACACCGGCGTGCCCAACCGTGTGCTGAAGACCGCCCTGATGGCGGGCGAGGTCGCCGGGCTGGACGCATACGAGCTGGTCCGCCCAGAGGTGAAATACGGCGAGAACAGCCGTATCGACTTTCTGCTGAGCGGCGCGGGCCGCCCCGATTGCTATGTCGAGGTGAAATCCGTGACGCTCTCGCGCACGCCCGGCCTTGCCGAGTTTCCCGACAGCGTCACGGCGCGCGGTACGAAACACCTTGGTGAACTGGCGGCGATGGTGGGGCAGGGGCACCGCGCGGTGATGCTTTATCTCGTCCAGCGCACGGATTGCACCCGGGTCACCCTGGCGGCGGATATCGACCCGGACTATGCGGCGGCCTTTGCCGGCGCGCGGGAGGCGGGTATCGAGGTGTTGGCGCTGGGCTGCCATATCTCGCCAGAGGGGGTCACGCTCGGCGCGCCAATGCCCTTTTCGACCCCGGCCGTTTCTTTGGGCTGAAAAATACCTCCGGGGGTATGGGGGCAGAGCCCCCACCCGAAAAAGAAGAACGGGGGCGCAGGCCCCCGTCCAAAATTCAGATCCGGATCGCCCGCAACGGGCGCCGATCCTCAGACCTTGAGGTTCGGGATGATCTGTTTCTTGCGGCTCATGATGCCGGGCAGGACAACGCTGTCACCCGCGACGCTGGCGCCAAAGCTCTTTTCGGCCACGCCTTTCACGCGGTCGTTGGGGACCAGCAGGGTGGCTTCTTCCTTGAGGATATCCACGACGAAGAGCAGGACGTCATCGACACCGTCTTCGGCGCAGACACTCTTCATGGTCTCCATCAGGCTGGCCTTGCGGTCCAGCGGGATCTCGGGCGCGGTGGTTTCCAGCACCGAGACGCGGAATTTCACGCCGTCGACCTCGTATTCCTTGCTGTCCATGCGGATCAGCTCGGCATCGGAAAAGGCCGAGACGTCGGACTTGGCGGCGAACATCTGTGCCGCATAATCCGAGACATCGATGCCCAGGTCGGCGGCCAGCTTCTCGGCCACGGCGCGGTCATGGTCGGTGGTGGTGGGCGAGCGGAATTCCATCGTGTCCGAGAGGATGCAGGTCAGCGCCGCGCCCTTGATCTCTTTCGGCATCTTGGCGGCGTCGTCGCCCATCAGGTCGACCATGATGGTGGCGGTGCAGGCCAGCGGGCGCACGGTGATGTCGATCGGGCCCTTGGTTTCCAGGCCGCCGACCAGCTTGTGGTGGTCGATGATGGCGCGGATGTCGGCCGAGTTGACCGAGGCGGGCAGTTCCGCGGGGTTGTTGGTGTCGACGATGACCACCGACGCATCGGCCGCGACGTCCGAGATGATCTCGGGCTTGTCGAGGTTCCAGTGGGTCAACATGAAGGCGGCCTCGGTGTTGGGCTCGCCCAAGAGGACCGGCTTGGCGGCCTCGCCTTTGACTTCGTTGAGATACCAGGCCCAGATGATCGGGCTGCCGGTGCTGTCGGTGTCGGGGGACTTGTGGCCGAAAACCTGCGTGGTCATGGGAATCCTCATTCGATGGACGCGTCGATTTTGCGGGCCTCATAGCCCCGCCATGGCGCCTTGTCACCCCGTCGCAGGCGGGGTGCGACCTTGGGGCCATCGTTATTTCGAGGCGGCGGGACAGTCCAATGTCAGCAGTCGGTCATCTTCAAAACGTGCGATCACACCGGTGTCGTGAGAGACCTTGTCCCAATGCCAAGTGTATCGAGCGCCCGAAGCGGACATGTGATCCCCCAGCCATGCATGGACCCGACCAATGTCGTCGCCGATGCGCAACTTGTGGCACTGCGCGGCGGGATAGGAACGGACCCCACAAGTCCCCCGCGCGTAGCAGGCTTTGGTGATACAAACCTCTCTGACGGGTGACCAGGGACCGTCCTTTACCCAGGAACAATAGGATTTCTGAATCCTGCCGTGGCTGAATCCGTAGTCCAAAGCAACAAGTACAAGGCCAATGAAGCCGATGCCGACGACGACACCTGTCGCTGGCTTGGTGTGTCTCATCGCGGCAGCGGTGTTGCCGCCTTGTTGTAGGGCCGCCAATCCTCGATCTCGGGGTAGAACTGTCGCCGCCAGGCGCGCACCCGCGGGTTCATGATCCGCCGCCAGAGCGGCGGGATCATCGCCGCGATGGCCATGACCGGATAGCCGTAGGGCAGTTGCGGTGCCTCGTCCTTTGGGTAGGTCTGCAGCAGGGGAAAGCGCCGGTCGGGCTTGTAGTGATGATCGGAGTGGCGCTGCAGGTTGATCATCAGCCAGTTCGTCGCCCGGTGTTCCGCGTTCCAGGAGTGGCGCGGCAGGACATGTTCGTATCTGCCCTCGCCCAGGTGTTTGCGGGTCAGGCCGTAGTGTTCGACGTAATTGACGACTTCCAGCTGCCAGATGGCCACGCCCGCCTGCACCAGGAAGAGGACCAGCCCGGTCCAGCCGCCCAGACCCAGCGCCAGCGCCAGCATCGCGCCCTGAAGTGCCCAGTAGCGCCAGAAGGGGTTGGAGCGGTGATGCCAGGGCAATTTCCTGCGCGCCAGCATGGCTGTCTCGGCCCGGAAGGAGGACAGCAGGCTTTGCCGCAGGACGCGCGGATAGAAGCGGTGAAACCCCTCGTTGTAGCGCGCCGTCACCGGGTCGCGCGGCGTGCCGACGTAGCGGTGGTGCACCAGCAGGTGTTCCGAACGGAAATGCGAATAAAGCACCATCGCCAGCAGGATATCCCCCAGCCAGCGTTCCAGGCGGTTGCGCTGATGCAGCAGTTCATGTGCATAGACGATGCCCACCGTGCCCGTCATCACGCCGGTGCCGAACATCACGCCGAATTTCTCCAGCCCGTTCAGGTGAGTGGCCCTGCTGACATAGGCCACGAGGCCGAAAAGCGTCAGCGCCTGCAGCGGCACCCAGACCTGGGTCAGCAGCCGATACCAGAACAGCTGGTCCTCGGTGGTGTCCAGGTCGGCGTTTTCCGTGTTCAGGCCCACGGCGATGTCGATTGCGGAAAAGAGATACCACGCACAAAGCGGCGTCAGCGCGATCCACCAGCCGCCCAGTACGGCGCCGGTCCAGACCAGCGGGATCAGGATGAAGGACAGGCAAAAGGGCAGCGCTGCGGAGAATTTCGCGACCTGGGCGGCGGGGATCATGTCACTGCTCCGGTTTCTCTCACCGACTATGCCCGAATTGCCATGCGCGGGCGCTCACTGTCCTTGCGCAAGGTCAAAGGCCTTGCGCATCACCGTTGGCAGATCGGCAGGGCTAAAATCGGGCAATTCGATGAATTCTCCGCGAAGCGGTCGGCGATCCAGCGGCACCAGGGCGGTCTTTACCGTCAGGCGCAGGTGGAAATGGGTGAAGGTGTGGCGCGCCTCGGCGTTCAGGGTCTTCCATTCGGCGCGGATCGGCGGATTGTCCTGCGGGGCCTCTTCGCCCCAGTCCGAGCCGGGCCAGCCCAGCATCCCGCCCAGCAAGCCCTTGTCCGGGCGGCGTTCCAGCAGCCAGGCGCCGTCGATCCGGCGCGCCAGGTAGGCGATGCCCAGGCGGGTGGGCTTGCGTTTCTTGGGCGCCTTCCTGGGCAGTTCGGCGGCGGTCCCCTCCGCCCAGGCGGCGCAGGACTTGCGCCAGGGGCACAGCCCGCAGGCCGGTCGTTTGGGGGTGCAGATCGTGGCGCCAAGGTCCATGACCCCCTGAGCGTAGCATCCCGGGCGGTCCCGCGGGGTGAGCCGGGCAGCGTGATCGGTCAGGATTGGTTTGGCGGCGGGCAGGGGCGTGTGCTCGTCGAAGAGCCGGGCCATGACACGTTCCACGTTGCCGTCGACCACGGTCTGCGGATCGTCAAAGGCAATCGCCGCGATGGCGGCGGCGGTATAGGGGCCGACACCGGGCAGGGTCAGCAGCGTGGCATGATCGTCGGGAAAGATGCCGTCGTGCACATCCGTCACCACCCTGGCGCATTTCAGCAGGTTGCGGGCCCGGGCGTAATAGCCCAGCCCGGCCCAGGCGGCCATGACATCCGCATCCTGGGCCGCCGCCAGCGCCTGCACCGTCGGCCAGCGCGCGGTGAAGGCGTGGAAATAGTCGCGTACGGCGGCCACGGTCGTCTGTTGCAGCATGATCTCGGACAGCCAGACCCGGTAGGGGTCGGGACGCTCGCCGCGCAGGCGGGCGGCGGGGCCGACGCGCCAGGGCAGGGCGCGCGCATGGCGGTCGTACCAGTCAAGCAGCGCCTGTGGGTCGGGTCGGGGCATGGGCTCATCACGCAAGGGTGAAACTCCGTGTGGGAAGGGGGCTGGCGCCGCCCTGCCGTGCCACTAGAATAGCGCGCGGTAAAGGGAGTCAAACGTGGCCGGACGCAAGACCACCACATACGGGTTTTCAAGCGCCTCCAAGCTTTTGCAGGGGCGCATCCGCCAGGCGGCGGAAGGGCGGGGATTCGCCCAGACCCGCGTGCTGACCCACTGGGAGGAGATTGCCGGCGCCGATCTGGCCGGAATCGCCCGCCCGGTGGAAGTCAGCTATTCCAAGGGCGGCTTCGGCGGCACGCTGACCCTGCTGACCACCGGAGCACGCGCCCCGATGGTCGAGATGCGCAAGGAGGAAATCCGCGCGCGGATCAACGCGGTCTATGGATACAACGCCATTTCGAGGGTGCGGGTGACGCAGACCGCGGCCACCGGCTTTGCCGAAGGGCAGGTCGATTTCCAGTACCGCAAGAAGGACAGCGCGGGCGCGATGCCCTCACCCGAGGTGCAGGCCCGGGCCCGCGCAGAGGCCGAACAGGTGGGCGACGCGGATTTGCGCGCGGCGCTTGAACGTCTGGCGGCAAACGTCATATCGAGGACGGGCCGGGACTGACCTGGCCCCAGGACCGACAGGAAAGAGGCTTACGACATGAAATCCATTCTTCCCGCGGGCGCCGTGGCGCTGGCAATGATCGCCGGTGGTGCGTGGTACATGACCCAGGGGACCGGACAGACCGGGGCTGCCGACGTGCGCCTGCCCGGTGCCGCCCAGGCGCAGTCGCCGGACGTGGACACCTCGACCGTCGTCGAGATGGTCAAGGGCGATGCGGATGCGCCGATCGAGGTGATCGAATACGCCTCCTACACCTGCCCGCATTGTGCGTCGGCCCATGCCAACCTGATCCCCAAGCTGGAAGAGAACTATATCGACACCGGGAAGGTGAAATTCATCTACCGCGAAGTCTACTTCGACAAGGTCGGCGTCTGGGCTTCGCTGATCGCCCGCTGCGGCGGCGAGGAAAAGTTCTTTGGCATCACCGATCTGATCTACAAGGGCCAGCAGGATTGGGCGCGCAAGGGCTCGGAGGCCGCGGTGGTCGACGAGCTGCGCAAGATCGGGCGCCTGGCCGGCATGGAAGGCGACCAGATCGAGGCCTGTCTGAACGATACCGCCCAGATCTCGACCCTGGTGGCCTGGTACCAGAAGAACGCCTCTGAGCATGGCATCAACTCGACGCCCAGCTTCGTGATCGACGGCAAGAAGTACACGAACATGAGCTACGACGAGTTCGCCGAGATCCTGGACGACAAGCTGGGCGAATGACATCGGCACCACGCGGCCCCCTCGAAGGCGTAAGGGTCATCGAACTGGCACGCATCTTGGCCGGCCCCTGGGCCGGCCAGACGCTGGCCGATCTGGGCGCAGAGGTCATCAAGATCGAGGCGCCCCAGGGTGACGACACGCGCAACTGGGGTCCGCCCTTCATCGAGCGTGACGGCGATACCTCGGCGGCCTATTTCCATTCCTGCAACCGAGGCAAGCGGTCCGAGGTGGTCGACCTGACCAGCGCCGAGGGCCAGGCGCGCATGCGCGACCTGGTCGCCGGCGCCGATATCCTGATCGAGAATTTCAAGGTCGGCGGGCTGGCGAAATACGGGATGGACTATGCCAGCCTGAGCGCCGTCAACCCGCGCCTGATCTACTGCTCGATCACCGGGTTCGGGCAGGACGGGCCTTACGCGCATCGTGCGGGCTATGACTACATCATCCAGGGCATGTCCGGTTTCATGTCGATCACCGGCGATCCGGACGGCCAGCCACAGCGCGCGGGCGTTGCGATCACCGACCTGTTCACCGGGCTCTACTCGGTGTCCGGTATCCTCGCCGCCCTGCATCAGCGTGAACGCACCGGCAAGGGCCAGCACGTCGACATGGCGCTGCTGGATTGCGCGGTTGCGGCGATGGCGAACCAGGCGCTGAACTATCTCAGCACAGGTACGCCGCCGGGCCGCACGGGCAACTATCACCCCAACCTGACGCCCTACCAGGTCTTTGACTGCGCGGACGGCCATATCATCATCGCCACCGGCAACGACGCACAGTACCAGCGGCTTTGCCGCCTGCTGGGACTGGAGGAGATGGCCGAGGCACCGGAATTTGCCAGCAATGCCGACCGGGTCGCCAACCGCGAGGCGATGATCGACCGCCTGATGGCGGCCACGCGCCAGCGCACGCGGGACGACCTGCTGGCCGCCTGCGAGGCGCAGGGCGTGCCTGCCGGGCCGATCAACGACATGGCAGAGGTCTTTGCCGATCCGCAGGTCGTGGCACGGGGATTGCAGATCGCGCCCGAGGGCGTACCGGGCGTGCGCGCACCCTTCCGGTTCTCAGACGCGGAGCTGGTGCTGGACCATCCGGCGCCAAAGCTGGGGGATGCGGGCAGCTAACCCGCACCGCCGCAACGGTTGAGCGCGGGGCAGGGGGCTTTGCCCCCTCTGCGCGTGCCGCGCATTCACCCCCAGAGGTATTTGGGGCCCAAAGAAACAGCGGGCCGGGCGCCTTTGACGGCGCCGCTGGAGTGTCAGGCGTTCAGTCGATGTAGCGGAAACAGACGGTCAGCGCGCCGTCGTTGTCCGCCAGGTCCGCGTCGCCCTCGTTGATGCGAAAGGCGATGCTGTCGACGTTCATGTTGAAAGCCCCGGCCTGTTGGATGGCGCCGTGAAAGCGCGTCCACTCCATTTCCTGCGCGGCGCCGGCCACCTCGAAGCGGACCAGCAGCGCGCCGTGAGAGGCGCTGACCCGCGGGCGCGCCTCGGGACGCGCGGCCAGGGCCTTGGCGTCCAGACCGCCGTGACCCTGCGTGCCCGCCGGGGTCAATCCCGGTTCAACCGACCAGAAGCCGGTGGACCGGACGTCCTGCACGAGGCCCGCCGGAAAATCGGCATCCTGCCAGCCCAGCGTGGCGTCGATGTCATGACAGACATCCCCGGCCCAGGCGGGGCCGGCAAGCAGGGCGGCGATCAGGGCAAGCCGTTTCATGCCAGATGATCCACCACGTCCAGGTGCTGGGCCAGCGTCTGCACCGCGCCCATGTAGCGCTCGACCAGTTTCGGCTCCGAGGGCGCCGCGCTGACACCGGCCGGAACCTCGCGGTTGAGCACCGATTCCACCGCCAGGGACACCGGGACAGAGACCAGTCGCGCCATTGCGGAACTGCGCTCGTCGCCCCAGGCATCCATGACATAGGTCTTGTGATAGACCGGCACGCCGTCCTTCGCGGCCTCCAGCGCGACGCAGAGCACCACGCGGTCGGGTTCGCCATCGTCGTAGGCGTTTTCCTGCAGCAGCTTGTCCGCGATTTCCTGCAGGCGGTCATCCGTCGCGGTGCCGGCCTCGGCAAAGATGTCGGCCCAGGCCTCGGCCCAGCCGTTCAGGCGCAGGGTGCCGCGGACGAAATCCTTGACCTTCCAGCCTTGCTCGAAGCCGTATTCCGCCATGAAGGGCAGGCTGTCGCGGTTCGGATAGACCTCGAAGCTTTCGGGTGTGGGCAGCGGTGCGTCATAGCGCGACAGAGCGTCCCAGGGCCGGTTCACGTTCAGTTCGGAGAATTGCCGGATCGAGCGCGAGGGCGAGCGCAGCGCCTTCAGGACACCCACCGGTGCCCAGCTGAACTTGTAGCGGAAGGCGTTGGGGATCTTGGGGACGCCGCCGCAGTAGGAGGTAAAGGACAGCGCGTTGTCCGGATCGAAGGCCTCCGAGGCGCGGTAGTCGGCCATCAGCCAATGCGCCATCAGGTGGTCGATGCCCGGGTCAAGGCCGACCTCGTTCACCAGCCTGGCGTCAGCCTGTTTCGCGCGTTCATCCAGGGCGCGCATCTCGGGCGCGATATAGCTGGACGAGACGAAATCGGCGCCTTTTTCCAGCGCCAGTTCCGCCAGCGGCACATGCCAGTCGCCGGGCAGCATCGACACGATCACGTCGCCCTTTTGCAGCACCGCGCCCAGGGCCGCGATGTCGAAGGCGCGGATGTCATCGGTCAGGTCGCCCACGGCCTCGCGGGCCTTGGCCTCTGTCCGGTTCCAGACGGTCACGGGGTGGCCGTTTTCGATCAGGCGGCGCAGGCCGGGCACGGCCGACAGGCCGGTGCCGCACCAATGGATGGTCATGTGCGTTCCTCCGGTTTGTGTTTCAGGTAGGTCTCATGCGCCCGTCCCCAGACGCCCGTGTCGATGGCATCCAGCGTCAGCAGGTGGGGCAGCAGTTGTTCCGCGAAATCCAGCGAGGATTCGCGCGGCAGAAGCGAGGGCAGGTTGTCGATCGCCATCACGTCCAGCGGCGGCGCCTCGCAGACGCGGGTCACGGGCGCGGCCCAGCTTGTCGCCGTGTCGTAGATCGGGATCGGGTTGAAGGGGCTGTCCGGGTCGCAGGCGATATCGCCGATCACGCGCAGGGCGCGGGGGCTGTCAACGGAATCGCGCGGGACAAAGACCGGCACGCCCTCGGTCGCCAGGATGCAGTTCAGGAACACCCCGTGATCCAGGATTTCCGGAAAGGGGCCGCCGTGAGCGGTTTCTGCCATGTCCCAGCAGGTGACGGGCACATCCATCTGTGCGCAGAGATCCCGCGCCCCGCTGCCGACGCGGCCCAGGGCGCCGATCACGATGGCCGAGCCGCAGGGCGCAATGTCCAGCGCCGCGCGCAGGTCGTCCTGCAGCATGTTCGCATCGTTCCATGTGTGGACCGGGGGGCAGGTCTTGCCATCCGCCTGCGCGGCCCAGGCCAACAGGGACACCGCCGCGCCCGCGTAGCCGGCCCAGTACCCGAAGGCCGCAACCCGGCGTCCGTTTTCATCCACCAGGTATTCCAGATCGTAAAGCGCGCCGCCCCCGGCAGCAAAGCGTTTCAAAAGGCGCGCGCCCGCCGATTGCCCCTTGTAGGCGTGGCCGAACATGATGTGGCGGTGCACCAGCGGCGTGTCCGCCTCGGGCAGTTCCTTGAGGCCAAAGATGATCGCGTCCTGCGGGGCCTCGGGCCAGCTGCCCTCGGGCACGATGGTGGCCCCGGCCGAGGCGAAATCGTCGATCGGCAGGATGCGGGTCGGACTGTCCTCGACGGTGACGCGGATCCCCTTGTCGCGCAGGGCGGTGATGCCTGCGGGGGTGATGCCGGTGCGTTCCTCGTTGGGGCGGCTTTCCGCCCGGATCCACAGATGTGTCATGTGCGTTCCTGGTGTTTGCCGGGCAGAGAACCTGCGCGCGGGCCGGGGTGCAAGGATTTTCCTCTGCCCGCACCTTACAGGTGGCTGCGGGCGTGCTGTCGTTCTGCGCTGTCGAGATGGGGCAGGGCGTTGAACTGGGTCATGGCCAGGCCGGTGGCCAGCGGCTGGATGCGGTGCAGAGAGCTGTTCTCGATGGCCAGGCACAGATGTGCCATCGCCTTCAGCTCCAGCTGCATGATGACCCGCATGGCCATGCCGATCAGCCCGCCCGAGGTCACCACCAATGCGCGGCCCTCGCCGTCCGCGATCTCGGTCAGGGCTTCGGTCACGCGGGTCTCGAAAGCCTCCCAGCTTTCCGGAGCCCCTTCGATGGCGCCATCGCGCCAGAGCGCCAGCAGCCGGGGCATGTGGCGGATGAATTCCTCCCGGTCGCCGGGAATGGCGATGCCGTGCTGGGCCTCGATCAGTTGCGCCATGTCGAAATAGGCCAGTTCGTTCAGCCGCGCGTCCTGCACCGGCGCGGCGAGGCTCTCGGGTGAGATGCCCTCGACGGTTTCCCGATGACGGCGCAGCGTGCCCGAGTAGACGCGGGCGAATTTCTCGCCCGTCTGCTCGAAATAGCCGCCCAGCCAGCGGGCCTGCTGCCAGCCCAGTTCGCTCAGCCGGTCATAGCTGCCTTCGTCCCGGGCGCTGGAATTGGCCTGCCCGTGGCGGACCAGGGTAATGAAGGACATGGAGAAACTCCGCTCTTTTGCCCGGCTGATACGCCGCGCCGACGCGAAGCGAAAGGCCTACCCGGGCGGGGTGGGGGAAATCGTCGGGGCAGCGCAGAGGCACCCCCCGGTCCGGACGCCGTCAGATGCGGCTTTGACCATTGTTGGCCGCCCGTTGCACCGCGCCCCTACTGGCAAATCCCGTCTTCGCCCGTTAGATAGGGGCAAAAGCAGAGGACGCGACGTGAAAGACAAGGCTGGACATCGACTGACCCGCGACGGCATCCGCATCCATACCCAGGCGGATTTCGAAGGAATGCGCGTGGCCGGACGGCTGGCCGCGCAGCTGCTGGACGAGGTGGCGGAACTGGTCGAACCGGGCCAGACCACCGGCGCCATCGACGCCTACATCGAACGCCGCGTGACCGAAGAGGGCGCCACCTCGGCGACCATCGGATACAAAGGCTACCAGCACGCCACCTGCATCAGCGTCAACCACGTCGTCTGCCACGGCATCCCCGGCGACAAGAAGCTGAAGGACGGCGACATCCTGAACATCGACGTGACCGTGATCGTCGACGGCTGGTACGGCGACACCAGCCGGATGTATGTCGCGGGCAAGCTCAGCCGCAAGGCGGAACGCCTGATCCAGGTCACGCATGATTCCCTGCTGACGGGGATCGAGGCGGTCAAGCCCGGCAACACCTTCGGCGACATCGGTCATGCCATCCAGACCTTTGTCGAGGCCAACCGCATGTCCGTCGTGCGCGATTTCTGCGGTCACGGTCTGGGGCAGGTGTTCCACGCGCCGCCCAACGTGCTGCACTATGGGCGCCCCGGCACCGGGCCGGTACTGGAAGAGGGCATGTTCTTCACCATCGAACCGATGGTGAACCTCGGCCGCCCCGAAACCAAGGTGCTGGCCGACGAATGGACCGCCGTCACCCGGGACAAGTCGCTTTCCGCCCAGTTCGAACATTCGGTGGGCGTGACCGCGGACGGGGTCGAGATCTTTACCCTCTCGCCCGCGGGGCTGTTCCACCCGACCTACTGACCCGAAAATTTGCCCAATGCCGAATAGGGGCGTCGCTTTGGCGTCGTTCCGGGGCTGTCCTTTGCCTTTGGCTTTGGGCTTGCAAAGGCGAATCCTGACCGAGCTTTTCCCGAACTGATTGCGTGACGCTACGTAAGGTGGTATCTCTTGTGGCGCATTCCGGCATAAGTTGTTTCGACGGAATGTCGTGGTTTTGTCTGTTGACCAACCATTATCTCAAGGGAGATCTCTGAATGTTCGATTTTTGCAAGGTGGCGGTTGCCGCCCCGATGGCCTTT
Source organism: Mameliella sp. AT18 (assembly GCF_028807275.1). Lineage (NCBI taxonomy): Bacteria > Pseudomonadati > Pseudomonadota > Alphaproteobacteria > Rhodobacterales > Roseobacteraceae > Antarctobacter > Mameliella sp. AT18. The sequence goes on along the minus strand of NZ_JARAMO010000025.1, from coordinate 16,201 downwards.
GCCTTTTCGCTTTTTGTTCCCGATGTTGCGCAGGCCGCCGACTCGCGCGTTTGCGTCAAGAACGATGGCGCCTTCGTCGCCCGGTTCGAGGTGGATTACGATGAGGGAGGGAGACGGGTTCACACCCATTCGGGCAATTTCACCGCAGGCACCCAGAAATGCATCCGCGTGCCGGAGGACTCGACCAACATGTTCGTGTCGGCGCAAGAGGAATGGTTCATCGCGTCGTGGAGCACGGTCTGCGAGAAGGGCTTTGACGGACCGGAGGACCTCAACCTGACCTTGTCGGGCACGACACTGAACGCGAAATGCTCGGGCATGTGACCGCTTGGGCCGATGCGTGATGCAGGCTGCCGGGGTCCCGTTCCGGACCCCGGCGTTGTTTGCTCAGACACCCTGTTTGCGGGGGGACACTCTCACCACTGCCACAGCGCCGGGACAAAGCGATAGGTGTCACCCTCGGCGGCGATGTGCCCCACGCCGGGGAAGGGGAAGTGATAACCCAGCACCGCCATCCCGTCCGTGGCCGCCATGTCCAGCAGGCGCTTGCGCGTGGCCACGGTCTGTTCACCGTCCATGTCGAAATTGCTGACCCACTCGGGGCGCACGGTGCTCATCCAGGCGTGGTTCATGCTGTCTCCCAGGGCGATCAACTGCTTGCCGCCGGATTCGACCACCACCGACATGTGCCCGATGGTGTGGCCGGGCGTGTCGATGACCCGGATGCCCGGCGCGATTTCCGCCTCGTCGCCGACCACGGTCCACTCCGCACCGTCCACGTTCAACGAATTCACCGCGCCGACGACGAATTGCTGCATCTCGGTGGGCACGCTGTTGACCAGACCGTCCTGCAACCAGAAGTCGCGCTCGGTCCCGCCGATGAAGAACTGGGCGTCCGGCAGAATTGCCTCGTCGAAATCGTCGCGGATGCCCCAGACGTGATCCGGGTGGGCGTGGGTGATGACCACATGGGTGATCTCGCTGGCGTCGATCCCCGCCGCGCCGAGGTTCTCCATCAGCTTGCCCGCCGTCGGCAGGAACCGGTTGCCCGAACCGACATCGACCAACACCTTGGCCTCGCCCAGTTCGATCACCAGGTGGTTGGTGTGCGAATAATTGGTCTCGGTCGACAGGAAATAGCTTTCGAGGAAAGCCTTTACTTCTTCGGGGTCGGCGTTCACGCCCAGACCGTTGGCCGGGATTTCCAGGTGGCCGTCCGAAACGACGGTCAGCACCGCCTCGCCCAGCTGGAACCGGAAATGCGCCGGGTTGGCCCCGGCGGGCGCGCCCAGCGTCTGTGCGCGGGCGGGCGAGGCCGCCAGAGCCGGCAGCGCCAGCGCCGGGGACAGGGCCGCGATGTTCAGCAGGTCTCGGCGCGAAGGGCGAAAGATGGACATGGATACCTCCCAGTCATTCATGCATTTGAATGGGAAGATATCATCAAGACGCGAAACTTCCAGCGGCTTGGCAAAAGACGATGCTCATCCGTTCCGCTGACCTCGCGCCGGGGCTTCGGCTCACGCCTGCGCCGCCGCCCGCAACAGCGTCACATGCGTGTCGCCATAACGCCGCGTGTCCAACAGGTCGAACCCCTCGGGCGCCGCCTGCGCCGCCTTTTCTTCCCAGACCACCAGTGCATCCGGCGCGACCCAGCCCTGCGCCCGGGCCGAGGCCAGCGCCTTTTCCCCCAGCGCCTTGCCATAGGGCGGGTCCAGGAAGATCAGCTCGCAAGGCGCCTCTGCCGGGGGCAGGCGGGTAGCATTGTGGCCGATCAGCCGTGCGCGGTCGCCACAGCCCAGCGTCTTGATGTTCTCGCGGATCAGCTTGCCCGCCACGCGCCCGTCATCGACAAAAACCGCGCTCTCGGCTCCGCGTGACAGGGCCTCCAGCCCCAGCGCGCCGGTCCCGGCAAACAGGTCCAGCACGCGGGTCCCGTCAAACGGATCTCCGAAACGCCCGCCGCCCAGCATGTTGAACAGCGCCTCGCGCACGCGGTCTGTGGTGGGGCGCAGATGCGCGCCGGCGTCGCCCTTGCCCAGGGCGGCCAGCCGCCGCCCGCGCCAGTCACCCGCGACGATCCTCACGCCTTCAGCAATGCCTTGAGGTTCGTTTCCGGGTCGGCAACCGCTGCCGGGTCGGGGCTCTTGCCCGCCTCGATCAGCCGTTTACCAACCATGTAGGACCGGCTGTCGTTCATCGCGTCGACGGCCAGCAGGGTGTCCCCTGCATAGTACCAATGCGCGCGGGCCTCGCCATCCTCGCGGACCACGATCCGGTCATAGCCGGCGTTCAGCCCGGCGATCTGCAGCTTGACGTCGTATTGATCCGACCAGAACCAGGGCTTGGCGACGTAATCGCGCCCGGCGCCCATGATGTTGTCGGCCACCAGTTCGCCCATGTCGATCGCATTGCCCACCGACTCCAGCCGCATCCGCTGGCCATTCTGCGGGAAGGAGGCGCAATCGCCCGCCGCCCAGATCGCCGGATCGCTGGTCTGGCCCTGCGCATTGACCGCGATGCCGTTGTCGATCTCCAGCCCGCAAGCCTCGGCCAGAGTGGTGGCGGGGGTGATGCCGACGCCGACAATCACGAAATCCACGTCCAGAACGGTGCCATCGGCCAGCTCGGCGCCGGTCACGCGGGTCTCTCCGATCAGCCGTTTCAGGCCCACGCCCTCGCGCAGGTCCACGCCCCGCGCCTGGTGCAACTCGCGGAACCAGGCAGAGGTTTCCGGCGCGGCGACCCGTTGCAGGATGCGGTCCGCAGCCTCGACCAGCGTCACTGTCAGCCCCAGCTTGGTGCAGACCGCCGCGGCCTCCAGCCCGATATAGCCGCCACCGACGACCAGCACGCGCTTGCCCTCGGTGCAGTCGGGGGCCATCCTGTCCACGTCGTGCAACGTGCGGACGACATGCACGCCTTCCAGCTCGCCACCGATGGCGCCCGGCAGGCGGCGCGGCACCGATCCGGTGCAAAGCACGCAATGGTCGTAGGAAATTGCCTCTCCGCCGGCGATCACGGTCTTGTCGGCCCGGTCGATGGACACCACCGTGTCAGAGGTCCGCAAGTCGATGCCGTTCTCGGCGTAAAAGGCCTCGGGCCGCAGGAACAGCCGTTCCAGCTCCATCTTGCCCAGCAGGTAATCCTTGGACAGCGGCGGGCGCTGGTAGGGCGGCACCGGCTCTTCGCCGATCAGGGTGATCTTGCCCTCGTGCCCCTTCGACCGCAGCCGCGCCACCAGAGAGGCCGCCGCCTGTCCTGCGCCGATCACCACGACATCGCTCATATTTCCGCCCTCCGGTTTTCCTTTGCCCGCGTCACCCTATAGTCCTGCATCAGAGAAACGCAATTCGCAGGAGCGACAGGATAATGGCAATTTCCGCAGGTGACAGCCTCCCCGAGGCAACTCTGTCCCGTATGGGCGACGAGGGTCCCGAACAGGTCAAGCTGAGCGACCTGACCAAGGGGCGCAAAGTGGCAATCGTGGGCTTTCCGGGCGCCTTCAGCGGCACCTGCGACCAGGCGCATCTGCCCAGCATCATCCGGGTCAAGGATCAGCTGGCGGCGAAAGGTGTCGAAGAGATCATCGGCGTTGCGGTGAACGATGTTTTCGTCATGGCGGCCTGGGCAAAGTCCAGCGGCGCGGAAGAGGCCGGGATCACCATGCTGGGCGATCTCGATGCCTCTTTTGCCAAGAGCATTGGCATGGATTTTTCGGTGCCCGAGATCGGGTTCTACGACCGACTGAAACGTCTCACCATGCTGGTCGAGGACGGCAAGGTGACGGTTCTGAACGTCGAGGATACGCGCGGCTGCACCAATTCATCCGGTGAGGCGCTGGTCGAGGCGATCTGATCCCCGAACCATTGGCCCGGCGTTCCTGCCGGGCCGTCAGGCCACCTGTCACAGGCTGTCGAGCTTGCGCGCCAGCTTGGCGTCCAGCGAGGACAGCCCGCCCACGTCATGCGTCGACAGGGTCACCTGCACGGTCTTGTAGACGTTGAACCATTCCGGGTGGTGGTTCCATTTTTCCGCCCAGAGCGCCGCGCGGGTCATCCAGGCAAAGGCCTCGGTGAAATCCTTGAACTGGTAGGTCTTGGCGATCGCATCGCGCCCCTCGACCATCTCCCAGCCCGATTCCAGCAGCGGTTCCAGCACGGTCTTGCGGGCGGTGTCCGACAGTTTCTCAGTCATTCGTGGTCCTCCTGTCTGTCCTTGCGGAAGGGGCCGTAAGCGGTCAGCACCTCGATGTCCTCGTCCACCGCGCGCCGCTCCGCGTCCAGGTAGCGCCCCACCGCATCGGCAAAGCCCTGGTCGGCGATCCAGTGCAGCGAATGGCACTGGCGCGGCAGGTATCCGCGCGCCAGTTTGTGTTCGCCCTGCGCCCCGGCCTCGACCGCGGCCAGCCCCAGTGCGATGGCAAGGTCGATGGCCTGATAATAGCACGCCTCGAAGTGCAGGCAGGGGTGATCTTCGACACAGCCCCAATAACGCCCGTAAAGCGCATCGCGCCCGATGAAGTTCAGCGCCCCGGCCACGGGCCGCCCGTCACGCGTGCACATGACCAGCGCGATGTCGTCGCGCAGGGTCTCATGCGCCGCCTCGAAGAAGGCCCGCGTCAGGTAGGGGGTGCCCCATTTGCGGCTGCCGGTGTCCTGGTAAAAGACCCAGAAGGCGTCCCAGTGCTCGGGGCGGATCTGGTCGCCGGTCAGCATTTCGATCTCGCCGCCGAAATCCTGCGCCCGGGCGCGTTCCTTGCGGATGTTCTTGCGCTTGCGCGAACTCAGCGAGGCCAGGAAGGCGTCGAAATCCGCATAGCCGTGGTTCTGCCAGTGGAACTGCTGCGTGGTGCGGCGCAGCAGGCCCATTTCCTCGCCCGCGATGGCCTCTGCCTCGGTGCAAAAGGTGACATGCATCGAAGACAGGCGGTTTTCGGCCCCCAGTTGCACCGCGCCCTGCACCAGCGCCGACATGCCCGCAACCTCGTGCCCGGGCTTGGTCAGGAACCGCCGCCCCGTGGCGGGGGTAAAGGGCACGGCGATCTGCAGTTTCGGATAGTACCGCCCGCCCGCGCCCTCGTAGGCATGGGCCCAGTTGAAATCGAAGATGTATTCGCCCTGGCTGTGACTTTTGCCGTACATCGGCGCCACGGCAATCGTCTCTTCCCCGTCGCGGACCACAAGGTAACGCGGGTCCCAACCGGTGCCCGCCCCGACCGAACCGCTGTCCTCCAGCGCCTTGAGAAAGCGGTGCGTGGTGAAGGGATCGTTGGGGCGCCCGCCGTCCACAGCCTCGGGACAGGCGCAGGCGTCCCAGGTCGCGGCGGCGATCTGGTCCAGCGAAGACAGCACTTCGACGGTCAGGGTGGGGGTCTGGCTTTGATCCGTCATGACATCGCTCAATCTGGCATCCCTTGCGCGCCGATCAAGCCATGTACCCCTCGAAGGTCACATTCTCGGCGACCTGCCGCGCCTGCGCCTCCTCTTCGGGCGATCGGATCGTCCAGCAGAGCACGTTCAGCCCGCGCGCCTTTTGCCGGGCCACCTGCGGGCTGTTCAGATCGTGGTGGTCGTGGCTGATGAACCCGGCGCCCATCTCCTCGATCCCCGGCATCTCGCGCAGCTCTGCGCGGGCCTCGGCCCTCAGTGTCGGGTGATCCTCGGGCGTGCAGGCGCAGGTGGTCAGCCCACGCGGGACATCGGGACAGAGCCGCGCCATCTCGGCCGCCGAATGCGGGTTGAAGGACATGAAGGCCAGCGGGCCTCGATAACCCTGCGCGGCCTCGGCGGCGGCACGTTCCAGCCGCCCCACGTTCGGCCCCATCCGCCCGTCCTGGTCCTTGAGTTCGACCAGCAGCGGCACGGCGCCGCCGACGATCTCCAGCACCTCGGCGAAACGCGGCACGCCCTCGTCCCCGCCCAGCAGGGTCAGCCCCGCCAGGTCGGCTGCGCTGCGTTGCTGGATCGGCCCGCTGGCCCCGGTCAGCCGGGTCAGCGCATAGTCGTGAAAGACCATCGCCTGTCCGTCTTTCGACAGTTGCAGGTCGATCTCGATGCCATAGCCCGCGTCCATCGCCGCGCGGATCGCCGCGCGCGAGTTTTCGGGCCGCCCGGGCCCGTGCAGGGCCCGGTGGGCAATCGGGCGGTCCAGAAAGGCCGCGGGCAGGGGCACCATCACGCGATCTCGAAGATGCCTTCGATCTCGACGGCGACACCCAGCGGCAACGCGGCGGCCGAAACCGCCGAGCGCGAGTGCCGGCCGGCATCCCCCAGGATCTCGACCAGCGTGTCGCTGGCGCCGTTGATGACCTTGGGCTGGTCGGTGAAATCATCTGTCGAATTGACGAAGCCGGTCAGCTTGACCACCCGCTTGAGGCGGCTGAGGTCGCCACCGCAGGCCGCCTTGACCTGCGCCAGCAGGCTCAGCGCGCAGGCCCGCGCCGCCGCAGCACCTTCTTCGACGCTCAGGCCGGCGCCCAGCTTGCCGGTGATCAGCCCATCCGCGTTCATGCTGATCTGTCCCGAGACAAAGACCAGGTTGCCCGACAGGACGTAGGGCACGTAGTTGGCGGCGGGGGCCGGGGCGTCGGGCAGGGTCAGGCCCAGCTCGGCCAGGCGGGCGTCGATGGCGTTGGTCATGATGCGTTCCTCGTCGGATTTCGCGGCCACGCTAACGGCGCCGGAATGCGGGCGCAAGCGCCGAGACCGCGCGCCGCAAGGCTCTTGGAAAGAGCCTTGCCCAACGCCTTTGCAAAGGCGTTGAAGCGGTGTCCAAACCGCTTCAACGGGCCCCTCAGCTTTCGCGGAAGGCCTTGGCGAAATAATCCGTGAAGGGTTTGACCAGGTAGGCCAGCGGCGTGCGGTCTTCGGTGCGGATGAAGGCCTCGACCGGCATGCCGGGGATCAGCGCCGCACCCTCGGGCAGGCGGTCGATCTCGCCCTCGTTCAGCACGATCTCGGCCCGGTAATAGCGCACACGCGAATTCTGGTCCTCGAAGGCATCGGCAGAGATCTGCACGACCCGGCCGAACAGTTCCGGCGTCTGTCGCTGGTCGAGCGAGGAAAAGCGCAAACTCACCTCCTGGTCGACGAAAAGCTTGTCGATGTGGATCGGTTCGACCTGCGCGGCAATCACCAGCGGGCGGTCCTGCGGCACGATGAACAGCACCGGGTCCGCCGGACGGATGACCGACCGCGGGGTGAAGATCGTCAGCCCGTAGATCACCCCGCCCACCGGCGCGGTGATGTCTAGCCGGTTCAGCCGCTCACGGATGGCAAGCCGTTTTTCCGCCAGTTCGCGTTCACGGAACTGCAGGTCGCGCAGGGTGGTGATCGCCTCTTCGCGGCGCTTGGTCTGCAGGCTCAGGATCTGGATGTCGATTTCGGTGATGCGGCCCTCGGCCTGCGCCTTCGAGGCCTTGAGTTCCCCCACCGATCCGGCCAGCCGCGCTTCCTCGCGCTGCAGGGCCAGGATTTCCGGCGCCCGCACCAGGCCCTGCGCACGCAGTTCCTCCTTGTTGACCAGCTCTTCCTTGATCAGCTCCAGCTGGCGCGCCAGCGCCTCCTGCTGGGCGAGGATGCCGATCACCTGGTCGGCGATCTGGTCTGAGCGTTTGCGAAGCTGCCCGATCTCGCCCTCGACGGAGTCGCGCCGGGCAAAGAAGAGGTTGCGCTGACCTTCGACCAGTTCGGCAACCTCCGGGTCGGTGACGGCGCGGTTCAGCACTTCCTCGGCAAAGACGATCTCGTCCTTGGCGTCCCGTTCCGCCTGCAGGCGGGCGCGCCGCGACATGATCTCGTACAGCTGGCCCTCGATGATGTTCAGCTCGGAGAGCAACAGGGTCGGGTCCAGCCGGATCAGCACCTGGCCTTCCGTCACGGTGTCGCCCTCGTCGACCAGGATCTTGGCGACCACGCCGCCGTCGGGGTGCTGCACGACCTGCCTGTTCTGGTCGACCTCGATCTGGCCGGAGGCCACGATGGCGCCCGAGATATTCGTCGTCGCCGCCCAGGTGCCGAAGCCCCCCACCAGGATCGTCAGGCCGATGATCCCGAAGATCATCGGCATGCGCAGGGAAAACTGTTTTTCGGGGCTCATCTGACGCCTCCCGGTCCGGCTTTCTGCAATTGCTGGTGGTTCTTGACCATGGCCTGCAACACCTCGTCCTTGGGCCCGAAGGCCGCGCGCCCGCCGTTTTCAAGCATCAGAAGCAGGTCGCATTCCTTGATGGCGGCGGGGCGGTGGGCCATGATCAGAACGATCTTGCCCTCTGCCTTGAAGGTCTTGATCGCCTTGTTGACCGCCTCGGACCCCTCGTTGTCGAGGTTCGAGTTCGGTTCGTCGAGGACCAGCACCACCGGGTCGCCGTACATTGCACGGGCCAGCCCGATGCGTTGCATCTGGCCGCCCGACAGCCGTCCGCCGGCGGCCGAGACCCTTGTATCATACCCCTGCGGCAATTTCAGGATCATCTCGTGCGCGTCGGCCTTCATCGCCGCCTCGACGACCTTTTCGGCATCGGGCTGGGGCGACAGGCGGGCGATGTTCTCGGCGATGGTGCCATCGAACAGCGTCACCCGCTGCGGCAGGTAGCCGATGTGCTTGCCCAGCGTCTCGGCGCCGTATTGGTCCAGGGATGCCCCATCCAGCCGGATCTTGCCGCCTGCCGGGCGCCATACCCCGGTCAGGGCACGCGCCAGCGTCGACTTGCCCGCGCCCGACGGCCCGATCACGCCACAGGCCTGGCCCGGCCCGACGCTGAAGGACACCAGCCGCAGCGCCGCCTGCTGTTCGCCCGGGGCGACGACGGTCAGCTGCTGGACGTCCAGCTTGGCCTTGGGTTTCGGCAGGGCGGTGGGGGTTCCGGCCTCGGGCACCTCGGTCAGAAGCTGGGCCAGGTTGTCCCAGCCCTTGCGCGCGCGCTGCACCAGCACCCATTGCCCGATCAGCAGTTCGATCGGCGCCAGCGCCCGGCCCATCAGGATCGACCCGGCGATCATCGCGCCCGGTGTCAGCTCTCCCTGCAGGACGAGGTAGGCACCCAGGCCCAGCATCGCCGATTGCAGCAGCATCCGGAAGGTCTTGGTGATCGTGGTGAAGGTGCCGGTCAGGTCGGCGGAATGGATCTGTCCCGACAGCGCCTGCGACCGCGCCTGCATCCAGCGGGTAAAGGCATCGCCGCGCATCCCCAGCGCCTGCACCATCTCGGCCTCGGCGCGGATCTGGTCCGAGGTGCGTTCCGCCTGCATCACGGCGACGTTGGATTTCTGCGTCGGGTTCTTGCTGACCGTCTGGTTGATCAGCGTCACGGCGATCAGGAACAGGCCGCCGCAGATCGCAAGAAAGCCCATCCACGGATGGAAGATGAAGATCGCGAAGATGAAGAAGGGCGTCCAGGGAATGTCGAAGAAGGCCATCAGCACCGGCGAGGACATCAGCCGCTGCACCGATTCCAGGTCCCGCAGCCCGGTCTGGGCCAGTTCGTCGTTCTGCACCGCCGCGCGCCGCAGCACGGCGTCGAAGACCCGCAGGTCCAGCGCCGCCTGGAAGCGCGCGGCAACCCGTCCCATGATACGGCCCCGGACGTAGTCCAGCAGGCCCATCATCGAGTAGAGAAAGACCACCAGCACAGAAAGCGCGATCAGCGTCGCCTCGGACCGGGACCCAAGCACGCGGTCATAGACCTGCAGCATGTACATCGGCCCGGTCAGCATCAGCATGTTGACGAAAAAGCTGAAGATGCCGACGAACCAGTAATATGGCCGGCTTTGCCTGCGGGCTGCCCGCAATTCGTCGCGGCCGGTGTCTTTCTGTGCCATGCTCATATGCCTGTATCAGCCCTTCGTTGTGTCTTGGGCCGGAATCGGTGACAGTGAAACCCTGTCCGTCTCATGTCGCTATTGTGCCACATGGCCGGGGATTCCGGGATCCTTCGTTGGGAAGGGGCGGAGATGAAATTACCTACCCTTTTACGGAAGGCGCGCGGCTTTCCCAAGGGGTTTGAAGAGGACTGGGGGTTGATGGTGTATGTAAGGCCGGTTGTGGTTCTGACCGTCGTTCTGGGCATCGCGGGCTGTTCCGTCCCGGGGCCCGAGGGCGCGCCGGGGGGCATCCACGACCCCTACGAGACGCAGAACCGCAAAGTGCACGACTTCAACAAGAAGGTCGACAAGACCTTCTTCAGCGGCGATGGACCGGGCTACGCCGAGACCGTGCCGCCCTTTGTGCAGGATCGCGTTTCCAGTTTTGCCGACACGGTGTCGCTGCCGCAGACCGTGGTCAACCAACTGCTTCAGGGGCGCCTGCTGCGCGCGACCAGCAACACCATGCGCTTTACGCTGAACGCGACCATCGGTGTCGGCGGCCTGTTCGATGTGGCCAATGAATGGGGCCTCAAGCCCGACGAGACTGATTTTGGTGAAACCCTGGCGGTCTGGGGCGTGCCAGAGGGCGCCTACCTTGAGGTGCCCTTGCTGGGGCCGTCGACCGAGCGGGATGCCGCCGGTGACGTGGTCGACCTGTTCACCGATCCATTGAAATACGTGGTTCCGACTCCAGATCGGTATATCGGCACGGTCGCAAAGGCCATCGACAAGTTCGGTGAACGCAGCCAGTTCAGCGGCACCGTCGATTCGGTTCTCTACGACAGCGCCGACAGCTATACCCAGTTGCGGTTGATCTACCTGCAACAGCGCCGCTACGAGCTGGGTGAAGAGGCGCCGGGGGCGGATTTCGATCCCTTCGCCGTCGACACTGAAGGTTTCTAAGAGGAGTCCCGTGATGACCCATCTCAACCGTCGCCATTTCATCGCGGCGGGCGCAGCCCTCGCCGCGATGCCAGCCATGCCCGCTCTTGCCCTGACCGGGCAGCAGGCCGCGAACCTCGTGCACAACCTCGTGAACGAGATCAACACGGTCATCGCCTCGGGCAAGTCCGAAGCGTCGATGTACCGTGAGTTCGAGCGGCTGTTCAAGAAATACGGTGACACGCCGCTGATCGCCGCCAACGTGCTGGGGGTTGCCGGGCGCAGCGCCAGCAACGCGCAGCGCAAGGCCTTTACCGAGGCCTTCACCGGCTACATCGCGCGCAAGTACGGCAAGCGGTTCCGCGAGTTCCAGGGCGGGCGCATCGAGGTGCAGTCGGTCCATGCGATCAGCCGCGGTTACGAGGTGCGCTGTGTTGCCCACATGAGCGGGTCCAAGACGCTGGAAACCGCCTTCCGCGTGTCCGACTCGAACCGGTTCTACAACCTCTTCGTGGAAGGTGCCGACATGCTGCTGTCCGAAAAGGAAGAGATCGGCGCCATGCTGGATGCCCGCCGTGGCAACATCGACCAGCTGATCGCCGACCTGCGCCGGGCTGGCTGAGCCGCGCCCACGCGTCCTGCCCACCGAATGGAAACGGGCCGGTCCCCCTGGGGCTGGTCCTCTGCATCAATTGATGCAGTGCGGAGCTCAGAGCCTTTCAGGACAGCCCGATGACAGGAAACCCTCTCCCGAAAAAAAAACGCGGGAGAGGGTTGCGATGAATGTCAGGTGTGCGGGACGGAGCGGTCATTCACTGAGGCTGCGCTAATGTCTGCTGCAGGAATCTGCCGCCACTATTGATCGCTGCTCCGTTGTTCCTCAACTCTCGCTTGCCAAGTTTCAATCAGAAACAGGGCCATGGACCCAGAAAGGTTAACCGTCAAAGCGGCATGACGCGGCTTGAATGGAACTCGTGAGCGCCCCCCAGCATGGGCATCACCACCTTTGTTGCGCAAAGAACCAATACTTTGAACGACGCTCTGGCAGTTTCCCAGAATCGTTTTGAACACTTCTTCTTGGTGCTGCGATGGTGCGAGCTTTAAAACTTTTGCGGCTTCAGAATAGAGTTTTGGCACATTCCATTTTGCCTCCCACTTTGCACCGCTGTCCTCGATGATGTGTTTGCAGACTTCTTCAAGGAGCGTACTAGCGGCGGTCACGGCGCCATCAGGGTCCGTTGTTCGCCTCTCCAAAGCCTTCGCCCAAAAAGCTTGGACAGCAGGAGCATCATAGACATCAAGACCGTCTGTGATCGTGGCGTCTGCCGCACCGCCACCTGACTCGAGGAAGGTCAATACCGGTATGAAGGCGTCAGTAACGTGGCCTCGGCGAATAGCCCACGAACCTGAACCACTTGCGACGCTCGATAATGCTGACTGCACAGAAGCGGCATCATTTGAGAATCGCACAAAGTTCGGCAGAAGCCGCTTGCTCGCCGGGTCTTCCATTAGCCTTATTCTGGCTAATTTGTACGCGGTCTCCGACCCCCCTTTAGTCGTCAGACCAATGATGTTGTTTCTTAGAAAAAGTGCACATTCAAAAAGGTCCTCAGGAATCTCAGGTTCACCGAAATCGCCATAGGTCATTAGCTTTCCTCGAAAAAAGGATGTCCGAATGTGGACCAAGTGGTGACCCACGCGCAAGGTCTCGATTGTTTGAACCATCCGGACACCGGACATTCGAGGAAACGGCTGCATCGGTCAAAGTGGACTCAAAGCGGTTATTGCGCTCCGACCCCACTGCGGGGTCTCACGCGCACCATCTCCTCCAAAGAGCTGGCCGCCCTGGGGCCATCCCGTTGTCTTTTCCGATGTGCGGGCAGATGTCCTCAGTTGCCGCCCAGGATGTCCCGCAACACCTGTTCCAGGATGGAATCGCGCCGCTGAGGCTGCCGGGGAACGGGCTGGGGCTCCGGCTCGGGGACCTTGGGCGGCACCGGTTCCATCATCGGCAGCGGGCTCACCGGCAGACCGTCGTGGACCCGCAGCATGACCTCGTGCCAGATTTCCGCGGGCAGGCCGCTGCCGGTGACGCCGGTCAGGGGCGTGTTGTCGTCATAGCCCATCCAGACCCCGGCGACGTAATCGGCGGTAAAGCCCACGAACCAGGCGTCGCGTGCCTCCTGGCTGGTGCCGGTCTTGCCGGCGACCTGGCGGTCGGGCAGGGCGGCGCGGCCGCCGGTGCCCTGGGCCACCACCCGGCGCATCATCCAGACCAGCTGTTGCGCGGCCTCTTCGCGGATCACCCGTTCCCCCATGCCGCCGCTGGCCTCGATCAGCGGGTCCGACGCGCCTTTGTAGCGGATCAGCCGCTGGCCGTAGGGCCGCACGGATGAACCGCCGTTCAGGATGCCCGCATAGGCGCCGGTCATCTCCAGCAGCGTCGCCTCGGAGGCCCCCAGCGCCAGCGCCGGCGTGTCCGCCAGCTCGCGGTAGATGCCGAAATCACGCGCCACCCGCAGCACCAGGTCACGGCCCACGGTTTCCGAGACCTTGACCGCCGGGATGTTCAGCGACTTCTCCAGCGCCTCGGCCAGGCTCACCCGGCCGTAATGCCGGCGCGAATAGTTCTCGGGGCACCACTGGCCCGAGCCGGGGATGTTCAGGCAATAGGGTTCGTCGACGACCGTATCCAGCGGCGAATAGCCCAGTTCCAGCGCCGTGGCGTAGACGAAGGGCTTGAAGGCCGATCCGGTCTGGCGCACCGCCTGCGTGGCGCGGTTGAACAGGCCGGTGGCATCGGTGTCGCGTCCGCCGACCATGCCGCGCACCGCGCCGTCCGCCGACATGACGATCACCGCCACCTGCGCCTTCGATCCCTCGCGGACCTTCTCGGCAAAGATCTTGTTGACCGCACTGGCGGTGGCGCGCTGGATGCGCTGGTCCAGCGTGGTTTCGATGATCACGTCCTCTGTCGTGTCGCCGATCAGGTAGTCCATGTCCGACGACATGATCCAGTCGGCGAAATAGCCGCCGCCCAGGTTGCGCGCGCCCTGCGCCAGCACTGCCGGGTTCTCCTGGTAGTGGCGCATGTCCTCTTCGCCAAGATAACCTTGGTCGTACATCAGCCGCAGCACCGTGGCCGCGCGGTCCTGGCTGCGCTGGAGATTGGAGGTGGGCGCCAGCGTCGAGGGCGCGGTGAGCAGCCCCGCCAGCATCGCCGCCTCTGCCGGGTTCAGCGCCGCCGCCGGCTTGGCGAAATAGCGCTGTGCGGCCGCCTCGGCGCCATAGGCGCCGCCGCCCATGTAGGCGCGGTTGAGGTAGATCGAAAGGATTTCGTCCTTGGTGTACTTGGCCTCCATCGCGATGGCATAGATCGCTTCCTGTGCCTTGCGCGACAACGAGCCGCGACGGCAGTCGGCGACGTAATCGGCCTCTGACTCCCACTCGTCGGGGTCGTACTGCACGCCCAGGCACAGCAGTTTCGCGGTCTGTTGCGTGATCGTCGAGCCGCCGTGCCCCGAGAGCGGCCCGCGCCCCTCGCGCAGGTTGATGCGGATGGCGCTGGCCACGCCGCGCGGGCTGACGCCGAAGTGCCAGTAGAACCGCCGGTCCTCTGTCGCCACCACGGCGTTCTTGAGGTGCTCGGACACGGTGTCCGCGGTCACCGCGCCGCCGAACTGGTCGCCGCGCAGGGCAAAGACCTTGCCGTCCCGGTCCAGCAGCGTCACCGAGCCCCGCGCGCGCCCGTCCGTCACCTCCGACAGTTCGGGCAGCCCGCTGTAGACATACAGCACCGCCGATCCCAGGATCAGCGCCACGACCACCGTCGCCGACAACGTCACCCGCCAGACCAGCCGCAGGATCCAGCGCAGGATGGCGCCGAAAAAGCCCAGGATGCCGCCGCGCCGCTGCCGCCGGGCGGGTTTGCGCCGCGTTTTGGTCTTGCGGCCTTGCGCCGGCTTTGCGGCGGATTTCCCGGCCTTGCGCGGATAGCGCCGATCGGCCACCAAGCGGCCGGATTTGCCCTTCGAGGAACTCATCAAGATCTGCCCGTCACTCTTCTTTGGTCCCGACTCTACCTGTCCCGGCCGGGAATGTTGACCATCGCTGAACGCCAGACGGGTTTATTTTCCGATTAAATAATGTGCGTCGAATGTTTATAGCCTAAAAATTAGACTCTTTGGCCCGAAAGTTCGCCCGAAATTCGGGCCGATCCCTTCATTTCGAGGCCCCGGACCAGTTTTGCTGCGGGTGCAATGCAGGGGCGACCCTGCCAGACCGAAGGGGACCAAGGTGAAACTGATCATTGCAACGATCAAGCCGTTCAAGCTGGAAGAGGTGCGCGAAGCCCTGACCGGCATCGGCGTGCGCGGCATGATGGTAACGGAAATCAAGGGCTTCGGCTCTCAGTCCGGCCATACCGAAATCTACCGCGGCGCAGAATACGCCGTGAATTTCGTGCCGAAAATCAAGCTTGAAATCGTCGTGTCGTCGTCGATGGCCGACCAGGTGATCGAGACCATCAAGACCACCGCGCAGACCGGCAAGATCGGTGACGGCAAGATCTTCGTGCTCGACGTTCAGCAAGCCGTGCGCGTGCGCACCGGCGAAACCGACGCAGACGCGCTCTGAGGCGCGCAGTTCATCATGAGGGATAACGACATGAAACTTCTCAAGACGCTTGCGCCGGCCGCGCTTCTGCTGGCCCTGCCGAGCATGGGCCTGGCACAGGACGCCGAGGCCGCAGCGCCCGGTTTCGACGAGATCGGCCCCTACATCATGACGACCCTGCTGTTCTGCATGGCGGGTTTCCTGGTGTTCTTCATGGCCGCGGGCTTCGCCATGCTCGAAGGCGGCCTGGTGCGGTCCAAGAACGTCACCATGCAGATGACCAAGAACATCGCGCTCTACTCGGTTGCCGCGATCATGTACTGGCTCATCGGTTTCAACCTGATGTACCCGGGCGACGGCTGGATCATGACCGGCTATATCGGCCCGTTCTTCAGCCCGACCGTGCTGGACCCGGTTGGCGTGGCTGCCGCGGACGCAGCGCTTGACTACGCCTCGATCGGTTCGGACTTCTTCTTCCAGCTGGTCTTTGTCGCCGCCACCGCCTCGATCGTGTCGGGCGCGCTGGCAGAGCGGATCAAGCTGTGGCCCTTCCTGGTCTTCGTCGTGGTGCTGACCGGTGTCATGTACCCGATCTCCGGCTCCTGGCAGTGGGGCGGCGGCTGGCTGTCCGAAATGGGCTTCTCCGACTTCGCCGGCTCGACGGTCGTGCACTCGGTCGGTGGCTGGGCCGCGCTCGCAGGTGCCATCGTTCTTGGCCCGCGGATCGGCAAATTCGGCAAGGACGGCAAGGTGCACCCGATCCCGGGTTCCAACCTGGCGCTGGCAACCCTGGGGACGTTCATCCTGTGGCTGGGCTGGTTCGGCTTCAACGGCGGCTCGCA
>NZ_JARAMO010000024.1:0-38282 GCF_028807275.1 Mameliella sp. AT18 | reverse complement strand
TTCTGGACGAGGCGACCAGCGCGCTGGACACCGAGACAGAAGCCAGCATCCAGGACGCGCTGCGCCGCGCGGGCGAGGGGCGGACGGTCATCACCATCGCGCACCGCCTGTCCACCATCGCCGACGCGGACCGGATCGTGGTGTTGCAAGAGGGCGAGGTGGTCGAACAGGGCACGCATGACGCGCTCCTGGCACAGGGCGGTCGCTATGCCGCGCTCTGGGCGCGGCAGCAGGCCAGCGAGGAAGAGGCGGCCTGAAACGGGCGCGGCGGCAAGCGGCTTCGAAGCCGCTTGCAACGCCTTTTCAAAGGCGTTGCCTCACCCCGCGTCCAGCGCGGTCTGCACCCCCTCGAAGAACCCGCCCAGGTGTTCGCCGTCCACCAGCGCATGATGCACCTGGATGCCCATCGCCATGCGCCAGCCGGTGCCCTCGGGCACGATCTTGCCCCAGGCCACCCGGGGGATGCAGTCATCCGCATGCGGCAGGGCATTGTCCAGCGCCGTGAAATCCAGCCAGGGCAGGCAGGACATATAGGCCACGCCGTCCATCCCCTCGGAATTTCCGGCCAGCGTCGCGCGGTTGCGGGCTTCGTCGATGGCCGCCTCTGCGCCCGCGTCGAAACGCGCAAAATCGGGGTCGAAGGGAACGTAGGAAAAGTTGAACCCGCCGTCCGGTCGCGGCACAGGGGTCGACAGCATCACCCTGTCATGCCGCACCACGCTGTCGCCGCGAAACCGCATGTTCAGTTCCGGCACGCCGTGCAGCCCGCAGCCGATGGCATGCAGGCTGGCGCGGAACAGCGAGTGTCCCGCCGCCTTGCGCACCTTCATCAGATGTGTCGCATCCATCCGCACGGTCACCGCGTAATGCGGCTTTTCAAAGCTGCGGAACCAGCGGAACTGCGGCGTGCGTGGCCATGTCTCCAGGTCGACGGGGTGTTCGGCCATGTGGGCATCTCCGGAAAGGCCCCGTCCGGATGCCGGTTTCAAACGCACCTTGAAACTGTTTAAGGCCGCGCAGGGGCAATCCGGAGGGTGTGAAATGTTGCCTATCGGAAACAGGATGCTAGGGTCTGCGTCAAGCCATCACGAGAGGTATACTATGGTCGACCGAGTGGAACGCGCCGGGTTGAACGTCGACGAAGGACTGGCCAGCTTCATCGAAGAGCAGGCCCTTCCGGGCACCGGTATCGGGGCCGAGGGGTTCTGGCAGGCGCTGTCGGAGCTGGCGCATGACTTTGGTCCGCGCAACCGCGCCCTGCTGGACAAGCGCGAGGCGCTGCAGAAACAGATCGACGACTGGCACAAGGCGCGCGCCAACCAGCCGCATGACCACGAGGCCTACAAGGCCTTCCTGACGGAAATCGGCTACCTTCTGCCTGAAGGCGGCGATTTCGAGATCGAGACCGCCAATACCGACCCCGAGATCGCCACCGTGCCCGGCCCGCAGCTGGTGGTGCCGATCACCAATGCCCGTTACGCGCTCAATGCCGCCAATGCCCGCTGGGGCAGCCTTTACGACGGGCTGTACGGCACCGACGCGATGGGCTCGCTGCCACCGAAAGGCGGGTATGAGAACGGCCGTGGCGCCCGGGTGATCGCCCGCGCCCGCGTCTTCCTGGACGAGGCCTTTCCTGTCGAGGGGGTCAGCCATGCCGACGCCCGCCGCTACCACGTTCAGGGTGGCGCGCTGCTGGTAGACGATCAACCGCTGATCGACCCGTCGAAATTCCGCGGTTACCGCGGCCACCCCAAGGCGCCCGATGCGGTGCTGCTGTGCAACAACGGGTTGCATGTCGAGCTGGTCTTTGACCGTACCCATTTCATCGGCGCCCGCGACCAGGCGGGGCTGGCGGACGTGCGGCTGGAATCGGCCGTCTCGGCGATCATGGACTGCGAGGATTCCGTGGCCTGCGTCGATGGCGAGGACAAGACCCTGGCCTATGCCAACTGGCTGGGCCTGATGCAGGGCACCCTGTCGGAAACCTTCGAGAAGGGCGGCAAGAGCGTCACCCGCAAGCTGACCCCGGATCACGAGTTCCTGGGCGCCGACGGCGCGCCTTTCACCGTCAAGGGCCGCGCGCTGATGCTGGTGCGCAACGTCGGCCACCTGATGACCAACCCGGCGATCCTCTTGCGCGACGGCTCGGAGATCTTCGAGGGGCTGATGGACGCGCTGATCACCGTGCTGATCGCCCGCCATGACCTGCAACGCACCGAAGGCGGCTTGCGCAATTCGCACACCGGCTCGGTCTACGTGGTCAAACCCAAGATGCACGGACCCGAGGAAGTGGCCTTCGCCGACGAGGTATTCACCTTCGTCGAGAAGGCGCTGAACCTGCCGCAATACACCGTCAAGCTGGGCATCATGGACGAGGAGCGCCGCACCTCGGTCAACCTCAAGGAATGCATCCGCGCCGCGAAACACCGGGTCGCCTTCATCAACACGGGCTTCCTTGATCGCACGGGCGACGAGATCCACACCTCGATGGAGGCCGGCCCCTTCAGCCGCAAGGATTTCATCAAGCGCAAGGGCTGGATCGGCGCCTACGAGGCGCGCAACGTGGACATCGGGCTGGAGTGCGGCCTGTCCGGCAAGGCGCAGATCGGCAAGGGCATGTGGGCCATGCCCGACAAGATGGCCGCCATGCTGGAGGCCAAGATCGAACATCCCAAGGCGGGCGCCAACTGCGCCTGGGTGCCGTCGCCCACCGCCGCCACGCTGCACGCGCTGCATTACCACAAGGTCGACGTCTTCGCCGTACAGAAGGCCCTGCGCGCCGGTGGCCGCCGCGCCCATGTGGACGCGGTGCTGGAGATCCCGCTGGCCTCCTTCCGCAAGTGGCGCCCCGAACAGGTCCGCCGCGAGGTCGAGAACAACGCCCAGGGCATTCTCGGCTACGTCGTGCGCTGGATCGACGCCGGGGTCGGCTGTTCCAAGGTGCCCGACATCAACGATGTCGGCCTGATGGAAGACCGCGCCACCTGCCGCATCTCGGCCCAGCATATCGCCAACTGGCTGCACCACGGCGTCGTGTCGCGTGACGAGGTCATGGAGATCATGAAGCGCATGGCCGAGGTCGTGGATGGCCAGAACGCGGATGACCCGTCCTACCAGCCGATGGCGCCGGGCTTTGACGGCATCGCCTTCCAGGCGGCCTGTGACCTGGTCTTCGAAGGCCGGGTGCAACCCTCTGGCTATACAGAGCCGGTGCTGCACAAGCGTCGGCTGGAGCTGAAGGCGGCGGGCTGACCCTCCGACCGTGGAACCGGCCCCCGTGCGGCGGGGCCGGTTGCCCGGGATTGCAACACTTTTGGGCCGGAAAACCTTGATCTTGTATTAATGATTTGATTGCCATTGGCAAAGAAACCAGACTGCTGCCCGAAAGCGCGCCAGTCGGATCTTGCGCGCAGTTCATCTGACATCATGAAACGTGGGGTAATCAGTCGTGGCCATTACATATACAACCGAAGGATATATCGGCCTGTCCGGCGTCACCATTACAGGCGGGCAGGGGCAACCCGGCAGCACGCTGTCGTGGACAGGGTTGTACAACTTCGCTGATGAAGACGACAACTACCCGATAACCGACGTTGACGAAGACGGGTTGCTCGATGCAGGAACCGACTGGTTCGTCGGCGATAGCGTTGATTTCACGGGGTACACGATCACCATTGGCGGTGTCGAGTATCCCGTTTTTCTGGGCGTTGGTGGTTATGGTGTTCCCCTGCCGCAGAACGGGTCCGCCCAGACCCTGATCCCCTCCAGCGGCACGACAAACGCCTACCAGGCCGAGGCCCAGACCTATCTCTGCTTTGCCGCCGGGACAGAGATCGCCGGACCCGAGGGCGCGCGTCCTGTCGAAGACCTGCGGATCGGTGACATGATCCTGACGGCGGATGGCCGGGCGGTGCCGGTGAAATGGATCGGGCGCCAAACCCTGCACAAGCGGTTCACCCCGGCAGAGCGCTTTGCGCCCGTGCGGGTGCGGGCCGGGGCGCTGGGGCAGGGTGTTCCGCACAGCGACCTGGTGCTGACCGCCGACCACGCGCTGATCCTCGACGGGCTGGCTGTCAACGCGGGCGCTCTGGTGAACGGCACCACGATCACGCGTGACCCGCTGGCCAATCTGCCCGAACGCGTGACCTATTACCACGTCGAAACCGAAGGCCACGAAGTCATCCTGGCCAATGGCGCAGCGGCGGAAACCTTTGTCGACTACCTTGGGCGCCGGGCATTCGACAATTTCGCGGAATACCTCGCCCTCTACGGAGAAGACCGCACCATTTTGGAAATGAACCGCCCTCGCGTCAGGTCCGCCCGGCATCTGCCCGCCGCGCTCAGTGCAAGGTTGGCCGGGGGGGCCGCTGCCTGAGGATGCCCGACTGACAGGCAATTCCGCGCCCTGTGTGCCGCCGCAGGTCCGTCTGTGCGGGCGGACACTTTTCGGGCGCGCCCATGTGGTCTACATATTCGCTGTTCACAAGGAGCAGGAACATGGCGCGCCCCATCGTCGGCATCATTGGCAACCAGTACCTGATCAACGATCAGTATCCGACCCACGCGGGCGGCACTATGAACTCCGAGGCGGTCTCGGAGGTGTCGCACTGCCTGCCTGTCGTGATCCCCTCGGACCCGCGGCTGGTCAGTGTCGACGAACTGCTCGAAGCCTTTGACGGCTTCGTGCTGACCGGCGGGCGTCCCAACGTCCACCCCGAGGAATACGGCGAAGAATGGACCGAGGCGCACGGCCAGCCAGACCGAAACCGCGATGCCATCACCCTTCCGCTGGTGCGGGCCTGCGTTCAGCGCGGTCAGCCCTTTCTGGGCATCTGCCGTGGCTTCCAGGAGGTCAACGTGGCGATGGGCGGGTCGCTTTACCCGGAAATCCGCGAATTGCCGGGCCGGATGAACCACCGGATGCCCCCCGACGGCACGCTGGAAGAGAAATTCGCCCTGCGCCACAAGGTCTCGCTGACCGAGGGCGGGCCGTTCCACCAGTTGTTCGGCTCTGCCGAGGTGATGACCAACACGTTGCACGGGCAGGGGATCAAGACCGCCGGGTCGCGCATTGTGATCGACGGCTTTGCCCCCGATGGCACGCCAGAGGCGATCTACGTCAAGGATGCGCCGGGCTTTACCCTCTCGGTGCAATGGCACCCGGAATGGAACGCCGCCAGCGACCCGGTATCGCGTCCGCTGTTCGAGGCCTTCGGCGCCGCCGTACATGCCTGGGCGAAAAAGGGCGCCGAGGGGCTGCGCGTCGCGGGCTGAAATCCCGTCATCCATCGATTTGGCAACGAAAAAGCCCCTGCCGTGATGGCGAGGGGCGGATAATCGTTAAACAAATGCCCGAGAACAATGATACGGGTCTGACCTATACTTTAGGGTATATTTCCCGCTTTGCCTAGGGAATGTGGACGAAAGATGGCCCTCTTTACGCGACGTCTGCTTTCGGCCCCTTGATGTAGCGCGTCGGACGATCTGATGCTGCGCCGCAGCTCCGCCAGTGCGGCCATTCGTGCATCGTGCAGCATGTTCTTGGGTCAAATGACCGCAACGCGGGACATTATGAACTTTCGCTGCGGCTGCGCTGATGGCAGCAATCCGTTGCGCCCGATTAGTCGCCGGAACCAGTTCATGGAACACTAGCTGCGCGCATTTAGCTTCGCTCTTGCAAACTTGCCTTGCGCTTGTTGCAGATCTTGTAAGCCCTTATCTGGAAGCTTGTTGCGTCGAAGAAAATTAAGCGCATGCCCAGATACGATATGCGCGTGCCCTATGCGCTCTTGAATCGTCAATAACTTAGACGCTGTGCGGTCTTCCAAGAGTATCAGTGAACCGATAACAGCCTCGTCCAATGACATTACTACAATGTAGTCCGCGATCTGCCTTTCAGACAAGGCTCCGGTTCTTTCGGAAATATAGTCAGATAAAGGAATTCGGTTGATTTTCGACTCCACGTGGCTGCCTCGCTTTGCTCCGAAAGATTGATAGCAGGCATTCGTCGATGTCGCAGCATCGATCAACAGGGCTCGAACCCGTCATGCGGCGGGGCTGCGATCAGGGCCGACAGCCTTGCCAGGCGCACCGTCGCTCTCTGCATGTCGGAGGTCTGCCCGGCCCTGGGCCGGGCAGACCTCCGGGTATCATGCCTCAGGTGTAAAAGTCGAAGGCCTTGTTCAGCGGCAGTTCGCGCACCCGTTTGCCGGTCAGGTCAAAGAGCGCGTTGGCCAGTGCCGGGGCGGCGGGCGGCGTGCCGACCTCTCCGATCCCGTTCAGACGCTCCTGGTTTTCCAGGATCGTGACCTGCGTGCGCGGCATCTGGGCCATGCGCAGCGGCTCGTAATCGGGAAAGTTCTTCTGGTCCACGACACCACCGGCGAATGTGATCTCTTCGCCGATGGCGGCGGACAGGCCATAGGCCATCGCCCCGGTCAGCTGCGCCTCGATGATCGACGGGTCCAGCGCCACGCCGGGGTCGGCGGCGATCCAGGCATCGGTCAGGCGCACCGCGCCGTCCACGTCGCGCACCTCGATCACTATCGCCGTGGGCGTGCCGAAACTGTAGACCATCGCAAGGCCCCGCCCGACGCCCTCCTCGGTCTTGCCGGTCCAGCCGGACATGTCGCGCACCGCCTCCAGCGCGTAGAAGGCGGGCAGCCATTCGTCGCGCGTCAGGTGCAGCCGCATCTCCAGCGGATCGGCCCCGGCGGCCACCGCCAGCTCATCCATGAAACACTCGTGGAAGAAGCCGTTGAAGCTGGCCCCTACCGATCGCCAGAAGCCCAGCGGCGGCACAACGTCCGCCTTGTGGCCCGCGACGCGGTAGTTCGGAATGCCGTAGGGCTGGTTGTAGATGCCGTCGACGATCCCCTTGTCCGGCCCGCCGGGGGCGAAACCGACCCAGCGTTTCAGCGCCTGCGCGGCGATCGAGGGCGAGGCGACCCTGGCGTCGAAGGCCACCGGTGCGCCGTCCGCCACGGCCCCCGTGATCCGCGCGATGGCGGGTGGGCGGTAGTAATCGTGGGTCATGTCCTCTTCGCGTGACCATGTGACATTGACCGGCGTGCCGGGCATGGCCTTGGCGACCTTGGTCGCCACCACGGCATAATCGAACTCGCCCCGGCGGCCAAAGCCGCCACCCATCAGCGTCACGTTCACCTCGACCTCTGACGGGTCGACGCCGGCCTCGGCGGCGCAGGCGTCGCGCAGGAAGGTCGGCCCCTGGTTGCCGCACCACAGCCTCAGGTGCTGGCCGTCGAACCAGGCGGTGGCATTCATCGGCTCCATCGTGGCATGGGCCAGGAAGGGCACGCGGTATTCCGCCTCGACCGCCGTTGCGCCTGCGGGCAGGCGGTCTGGATTGCCGTCGTCGCGCAGCACGGAGTCCGGTTCGGTGTCAAAGGCCGCCTCGACCGCGGCCACCATCGCCTCGGTGCTCTCGGGGTAGGGGGCGGGGTCCCACTCGACCTCGATGGCGTCCACGGCCTGCTGGGCCAGCCAGGTGTTGGTGGCGATCACCGCCAGACCGTCGCCCAGGTCCACTACCTTTTCGACGCCGGGCATCCGTCCCGCCTCGAAGGCATCATAGCTTTTCATGCCGCCGCGCGTGGGCGAGCGGCGCACAGCCGCAAAGCGCATCCCCGGCAGACGCGTGTCGATGCCGAATTGCGCGGTGCCCGTGGACTTGCCCAGCATGTCGACGCGCGGCAGCGACGTGCCCAAGAGCCGCCATTCGCTGCGCTCGCGCAGTTCGATCCGGGGCGGTTCGACCTCTGCCGCCTCGGCGGCCAGGTCCGTGTAGGGAATGCTGGTGCCGTCCGGCGCGATCACCGCGCCGTTTTCCGTGCGCAGTTCGACCACGCCGACATTCAGCCGCTTGGCGGCGGCGGTCTTCAGCATCTCGCGCGCAGCGGCGCCGGTGACGCGCATCCGCTCATAGCCGTCCTTCATGGCGGTGGACCCGCCTGTGACCTGCATCGAGAAGACCTTGCCCATGACGCCCATCATCTCGCCCAGCGAATGTTGGAAGGCAGAGGCGTCATAACCCTTGTGCGTCTGTCCCTCGCCCATCAGGGCGCTGTTGTAATAGGCCTGTGCGGGCGGGCCGTGGATGACACGCACGTCCTCCCAGGCGAGGTCCATCTCCTCGGCGATCAGCGCGGCCCAGGTGGTCATCGTGCCCTGGCCCATCTCGGCGCGGGGAGCAACAAGGGTCACGCCCTCGCCGTCGATCAGGACAAAGGCGTTCAGGCTGGCCTCGCCCTCGCCGGGTTTCAGCGGGTTGGGTGCGGGGCGGGTGACGTACCAGGCGCCGAAGGCGGCGCCACCGGCGACGGCCACGGCCCCGAAAAGGAATGTGCGGCGGGCGATCTTGCCGATACGGGACATGGCTCAGGCTCCTTGCGCGGCGGATTTGATGGCGGCGCGGATGCGCGGGTAGGTGCCGCAGCGGCAGAGGTTGCCGTTCATCGCCGCGTCGATGTCATCGTCCGTGGGGTTCGGGGTTTCGGCCAGCAAGGCGGCGGCCTGCATGATCTGGCCGGACTGGCAATAGCCGCATTGCGCCACCTGGTGATCGACCCAGGCCTGTTGCAGCCGGTGCAGTGCGTCCGGCGTGCCCAGCCCCTCGATTGTCGTCACCTCGCCCCAGACGTCGCCGACCGGCACCTGGCAGCTGCGCACCGCCTCGCCGTCGATATGCACCGTGCAGGCGCCGCAGGCCGCGACGCCGCAGCCGAACTTGGTGCCGGTCAGGTTCAGCGCATCGCGCAGCGCCCAGAGCAGCGGAACCTCGTCGGGCAGGTCCACCTCGTGCGAGGTGCCGTTGACGGTGAGCGTGGTGGCCATGTCGTCCTCCTGGTCGGTTTCTGACAAAATGGGTGAAATGTGTCAGGGTGTCAATTGACAGTTTTGCGTATTTTTGTCAGGACTGATGCCATGATGGATGCACCCCCAGCCGACCAGGTCAAGCAAGAGGCCATACTCACAGCCGCCCTGGCGGTGATGTGCCAGTATGGCTATCGCCGCACCTCGATGGGGGACATAGCGCAGGCCGCGGGCATGTCCCGTCCGGCGCTCTACCAGCATTTCCAGGGCAAGGAGGACATCGCCCGCCGCATGGTCGAAGTCTATTTCGACACCGCCGCGCGCGCGGTTTCCCAGGCACTGGCGGGCACGGGCAGCGTCGAGGACCTGCTGGCGCGGGGGCTTGCCGCCAAGACCGGGCCGATGGTCCGCGACATGCTGGACAGTCCGCACGGGGCCGAACTGCTGGACGTCAAGGACAGCCACGCGCGCGAGGTGGTCGCGGCCGGGACCGCCCGGCTGACCGGCGTCTTCGCCGACTGGCTGACGCGCGAGGCGGCGGCAGGCCGCGTGCGGCTGGACGGTACGGCCGAAGAGGTGGCCGTGCTGATCCTCGGCGCGCTCGACGGGATAAAGCGCCCGCCCTACGCGCAATTCGTCGAGGTCCGCGAAAGGCTGGCGCATGTGCTGGGGCGGGGGCTGGCGACGGGAAGCTGACGGCGCTGGCCCCAAGGGAACACCGTCGTGTAATACTGCGTGCACGCTGTCTACCGGCCCGGTCCGGTCAGGGCCGCCACGCAAAGGAGATGCACACATGCGTCCGATCCGCCGCCCTCTGGCCTGTCTTGTCCTTCTCGGCGTTGCACTTGCGCAGCCCGTATTTGCTCAAGCGCCATTGTCGGCGCAGATGGATGACGTTGAAAGACTGGAACAGGCACTGGAGGACAGGATCGGCCCCGACGCGGCTCTTGACGTGATGGCGCGGGCCCTGTCCGCGACAGAGGTCACCGAAGGCCATATCCAGGCCTGGGCGAACGGGCTGACCGCGGTGTATTTCCGTTTCGACGATCTCTACGAGGACGCGGGGATCGCGCTCCGTGCATGGCGCCGGGCGGTCTGGGACGACCGTTATACAGAGCGCGAGGCGCGGCAGCACGTCGACGCCGGGCTGCATGATCTTCGGCTGGCCCATGATGAGATCGTCGCAAGCTTGCCGGACTATCTGTTTCATGTCGCCCGGTCGCAGACGTGGAGCGATCGGGCCCGTCGGATCGCGCGCACCACGTCGATCGCAGGGGAGGGATGCCGCCCGTACTACCGGGCCCTGAACATGGCCGATATGGAACGGTCAAGGGCCCGGGCCTCCTTGCCCTATCATCTCTTGGACAGGTCCCTGTTGCCGCTGCCAGAGGAGGAACCGCGCGGGGACGACCTGTTGCGGATCTTCGCGGCAGTCCTGCCCAGGGACCCGGTTCCCCCCGCGGTCCTGCGCCGCCGGTATGATCGTCTGCTGTCGGAACTGGAAACAGCCGGGCTGCCAGCGGAGGATCCGCTGGTGTTTTCTGTCAGGATGGCTGCGGCGCAGACCGGGCAATGGCAGACGACTTTGCCAGTCCTGGTGGGCGGGCTCGGCAAGGTCGACGGACAAGCCCGCGACCGGATCGCAGCCGAAACGGCGGGGATCCTCGCGACCCGGATTTCAGAGCTTTTGCCATTGCTTGCCTTGATCGAGCCCGGGGAAGGGGGGCTCGACAGGGCACATGATCTGGTCGACGTCGCCCAGCGGCTTGTGCTCTTGCATGACGACCTTGAACGGCGCGGGGTCGATGCCAGTCCGCTTTTGCGCGGGCTTTCGGCGGTGCGGTCGGCCCTTCTGGTCCTGCGGACGCCCGGCAGCGGCGAAGAGGCCCGGCGTCTCAACGCGGCCATTGCCGACCTTGGCCGCTTTGCAAGCCGCGACATTCCTCCGACGGCGCCGATTGCCGTGCCGGCCGCCATTGCGGCCGGGCTGATCGACGTGGCCGGGGAGGGTTTCGACCAAAGCGCCCAAACCCTTGACCACTTGGCGCGCTACCTGGAAACAGGCGATCCGGCGGATTACCAGCGTATTCTCGAAGCGGCCCGTGGCGTTCAGGACGTGCTCAGTCCCCGCAATTTCCTGCGCCATGCGGTCGTCGGCGGGATCGAGGGCTTGGTTTCCAACGTGCCGGGCCTGCGGAGTTTCCTGGGTCGTAATATCGAGGAACTTGCCGAATGGGCCCTCGACTCGGAGCCTTATGACTGGGAGGCGTCATACGATCCCGGCCTGTTTGGTCCGCGAGGGCAGGGTGTGTGCCCTCGGTCGTGACAGACCCACCTGCCGGGGCCGGCAGGGGCCGTCCCCGAGCTTTTGTACAAAATGCTGATTTCCATGTACGTTTTGTACAAAACGTACAGGCCTCAGATCTCGCCGCCCGCGATCTGGATGGCCTGTCCGTTCACGCTGCCAGAGGCCGCGTGGCACAGCCAGACCGCCGCCTGCGCCACTTCCTCGGGGGCGATCAACCGCCCGTGTGGGTTGACGTCGACCATTGCCGCGCGCGCCTCTGCCTCGGACCAGCCGGTGCGCTTCATGATGTTGTCGACGTTCATGGTCACGATGTCCGTGTCCACGTAGGCAGGGCACAGGGCGTTGAAGGTAAAGGGTTTTCTTGCGTAATCCGCAGCCAGTGCCCGGATCAGCCCCATGAGCGCGTGTTTCGAGGCCGTATAGGTCGGCGCGCCCTTCAGCCCCTTGATCCCCGCGATCGAGGACACGGCGATCACCCGGCCCCAGTCGGTCTCGACCATGCTTTTCAGGCATTCGCGAATGGTCAGAAAGGCGCCGTCGACATTTGTCGCCATCATGGTCCGCCAGAATTCCATATCCGTCTTGAGGATCGCCCGCCCCTCCGCGATCCCGGCATTGGGCACGCAGATCTGAACCGGGCCGCGTGCGTCCACCGCCTCTTTAACTCCATGAATTACCGAGGTTTCATCCATCACGTCCATCGAGATCGGAAAGATCCGCTCGCCCCGCGCCGCCTCCAGCCGCGCGGCATTGCGCCCGGTGATGGTGACCAGTGCGCCTTCGGCCGCCAGCGCCTGTGCAATCGCCAGTCCGATGCCGCTGCCGCCGCCAGTCACAAGCGCGTGTTTGCCTTCGATCATGTCTGCCTCCCTGTCGTGGCCCGAACCCTACCGCGCCCCGACGCTGTGACAAGAGGTCCGCGAGAGGTTGCTTGGCAATGCTATTCACGCATGCGAATATGTTGGAGATTTTCGGGAGGATCTCATGAACACACGTTTTGCCCTGACCTCGGCGTTGGTACTGGCGGCGGTCACCGCACAGGCCAGCGAGGACATCGCCGACAAGTACCCGCAGTCCGAGCTGTACGACAAGCCGGTCGAAGTCATCCCGCATGTCTTCTCGGCCATCGGCGCGACGGCGCCGCCCACCTATGAAAATTCCGGCCATAACAACAACTTGTCTTTTGTCATTACCGGCGACGGCGTGGTGGTCATCAACGGCGGTGCCTCGGCGCGGCTGGCCAGGGCCCTGCATGACGAGATCAAGGCGATCACCGATCAGCCGGTGAAACTGGTCATCAACGAGAACGGGCAGGGCCATGCCGTGCTCGGCAATTCCTATTGGGCCGACCAGGGCGTCGACATCCTTGCCCATGCCGAGGCCATCGAGGAGGTCGAGGAGAACGGTGATTTCATCCTGCAGGGGATGCAGCGCTACAACCGGGACAAGGCCGAGGGCACCCGCGTCGTGGTGCCGAACATGTCGTTCGACGATGAATACGCCTTTACCCTGGGCGAGGTCGAATTCCATGTCCTGCACCTTGGCCCCGCCCACGGCCCCGGCGACACCCAGGTCTGGATCCCGCAATGGGGAATCGTGATCGCCGGCGACATCGCCTTTCACGAACGCATGCCGCCGATCTTTGCCGATACCTGCACCAGCTGCTGGATCGAGACCTTCGACGGCCCCTTCACCGGACTTGGCGCGACCTATGTCATTCCCGGTCACGGGCACCCGACGAACATGGCGCAGGTGACGCGGTATACCACCGACTATCTCAAGGACCTGCGGGCCAAGATCGGCGACCACATCGACGAGGGCGGCGAGCTGGCGGATGCCTATTACATCGACCAGTCCAACTGGGCGCATCTGGATACCTTCGAGGAACTGGCCACCAAGAACGCCGGTCGGGTCTTTGAAGAGATGGAGTGGGAATAACCGGTTTCGGGTATAGGATAAGGGACGCGGCGCCGGGCGATTGTCCGGCCCGCCTCCTGCCTTTGGCGAAACGACAAGGGGACCTGCCATGCATTCCAGTCTCAAAGCGGCCGCCTGCGCGGTCGGCCTCGCGGCGGTTGCGCCCATTGCCCCGGCTCTTGCCGGAGAGCTGGAGGATGAAATCATCGGCTACATGGACTTTGCCACCGAGACCGCGGGGATCATCCTGCCGCAGCAGCTGACGCGCGAGATCTGGGAGGCCATCCATTTCATCGACACCCGCAGCCTGGCGGATTTCGAGGCCGGCACGATCCCCGGCGCGCGTCACATCGAGTGGCGCGAGGTGCCGGGCCGGCTGGACGAGATCCCGGAGGAAGGCATGGTCATCCTGTTCTGCAACACTGGTGTCCGGTCGTCGCAGGCCACTTTCGCGGCGCGCGTGATGGGACGGGAAAACGTGCTTGTCATGCAGTCGGGGTATGAGGGATGGCTGAGGGACGGTGCCTATCATCCCGAATAGGCTTCGCCGGTCCGGAGCAACAGTTGCAGGAGAGTGCTTGGTGATGAAATGGATCGACATGCCGCCGGTCTGGCTGCTGGGGGCCTTGTGTCTGGCCTGGGTGCAACAGACCCATTTCGGCTATGGTCTGGGGTTTGGCCCTGTCGTCGCCGATCTTCTTGGTGGGCTGCTGGTCGGGGGCGGGGTAATCCTGATGGCGCTGGCGTTCTACGAGATGCGGCGCCATCGGACCACCGTCATCCCTCACCAGGAGGCGGACAGGCTGGTGACAAGCGGCATCTTCAAACGGTCGCGCAACCCGATCTACCTTGGCGATTCAATGATCCTCCTGGGGATGATCCTTTACTGGGACGCGGTCCTGGCGCTGCCACTTGTGCCGATCTTCGTCTGGGTGATCGAACGGCGTTTCATCACGCCCGAAGAGGATCGCCTGCGCCGGAAATTCCGCGCAGCCTTTGCCCGCTACGAAAGGGATGTGCGGCGGTGGGTCTGATCGCCGAATGACTGCGGATTAAACACTAATCCTTTGGTAGAAGTGACCTGTGGTCGCATGGTGCCCGTAGCATGCCGACCAAGGTTGTTCCCGGGCCGGGGGTTCGGCACATCTTGCACCGGGCAAGTTACCGAAACCGCTAGGAATATTCCGCCGATGTGTCGGGCTGGTATACGATCGTGCGCAATATTGTTTCGATATTGCTGCATGTTGCGCAATAATAGTTGTCTGGCTTTAACTTTGGGTCATGGTGTGTTTTACAACCCGCGCTGCCTGTCGCTGCAGAGCCGCATGATTGCGCTGAAATGCGAATTAACGCCTCATCAGGGGCGTAGGAGTACCTGAGAACAAAGGGGAATACCGTGAAGATAGGGACGCCAAGAGAGGTCGAAGCAGGAGAGAATCGCGTTGCGATGACCCCGGATTCGGCCCGCCAGCTGCAAAAGCTGGGCTATGAATGTTTGATTGAATCCGGCGCGGGGTCGCGGGCAGAGTTCTCCGATGCGGATTACGAGGCTGCGGGCGTCAAGGTTGTCGGCAGTGCCGCCGATCTCTGGGGTGAGGCAGACATCATTGCCAAGGTGCGCATTCCGACGCTGGACGAGCTGGAGCAACTGACACCAGAGAAGACGCTGATCACCTTCTTCAATCCGGGCGGCAACCAGGAAGGTCTGGACATCGCCAAGTCGAAGGGCGCCAACGTCATCGCGATGGAAATGGTGCCACGGATCAGCCGCGCCCAGAAGATGGACGCGCTGTCCTCGATGGCCAATATCGCCGGCTACCGCGCCGTGATCGAGGCGTCGAACAACTTTGGCCGGTTCTTCACCGGGCAGATCACCGCCGCGGGCAAGGTGCCCCCGGCCAAGGTTCTGGTCGTGGGCGCCGGTGTTGCCGGCCTGGCCGCCATCGGCACCTCGACCGCGCTGGGTGCAGTCACCTACGCCTTTGACGTGCGGCCCGAAGTGGCCGAGCAGGTCGAATCGATGGGCGCCGAGTTCGTCTATCTCGACTTCGAGGAAGAGCAGCAGGACGGCGCGGCAACCGGCGGCTATGCCTCGGTCTCGTCCCCAGAGTTCCGCGAGGCGCAGCTGGCCAAGTTCCGCGAGCTGGCCCCCGAGGTGGACATCGTCATCACCACCGCCCTGATCCCCAACCGCGAGGCGCCCAAGCTGTGGCTCGAGGACATGGTCAAGGCCATGAAGCCGGGGTCGGTCATCATCGACCTGGCCGCCGAAAAGGGCGGCAACGTCGAAGGCACCGTCAAGGACGAGAAGGTCGTCACCGACAACGGCGTGACCATCGTCGGCTACACCGACTTCCCCTCGCGCATGGCGACGCAGTCCTCGACGCTTTACGCCACCAACATCCGTCACATGATGACCGATCTGACGCCCGACAAGGACGGCAAGATCAATCACAACATGGACGATGACGTGATCCGTGGCGCAACCGTCACCCACCAGGGCGAGATCACCTTCCCGCCGCCGCCGCCCAAGGTACAGGCGATCGCGGCCAAGAAGCAGGAAAAGCCCAAGGAGCTGACGCCCGAGGAGAAGCGCGCCCAGGAAGTCGCGGCCTTCAAGGCGCAGACCAAGCAGCAGTTCACGCTGCTGGGGATCGGCGGTGTGCTGATGCTGCTGGTGGGCCTCGTCGCCCCGGCCAGCTTCCTGCAGCACTTCATCGTCTTCGTCCTGTCGGTCTTCATTGGCTTCCAGGTGATCTGGAACGTCAGCCATTCGCTGCACACCCCGCTGATGGCGGTCACGAACGCGATTTCGTCGATCATCATCCTTGGCGCCCTGATGCAGATCGGAACCAGCGGAACGCTTGTTCTCATCCTTGCCGCCATCTCGGTCTTCTTTGCCGGGATCAACATCTTCGGCGGCTTCCTCGTGACTCGGCGCATGCTCGCCATGTTCCAGAAATCGTAAAGAGGACAAGGACTCATGGAATACGGATTTACCACGGCGGCCTATGTGGTCGCGGCTGTCCTCTTCATCCTGTCGCTGGGCGGCCTGTCTGGCCAGGAAAGCGCCAAGCGTGCGGTCTGGTACGGCATCGTCGGCATGGCGCTGGCGGTCTTCGCAACGCTGATCGGACCGGGTTCGGGCCTCTGGATCCTGTCGATCATCCTGATCGCCGCAGGCGGCATCATCGGCTACTTCCTGGCCTCCAAGGTCGAGATGACCCAGATGCCGGAACTGGTTGCCGGGATGCACGCGCTTGTGGGGCTTGCGGCGGTCTTTGTCGGCTACAACGCCGAACTGGTGATGAACACCGTCGCGGCGCTGCAGGCCGATGGCGCCACCGAGGCGCTTGAAGCGCTCAAGGGCTTTTCGGCCAAGGTCGCGCACAAGACGGCGGCAGAGATCAACGTGCTCAAGATCGAGGTCTTTCTCGGTGTCTTCATCGGCGCCGTGACCTTCACCGGCTCCGTCGTGGCCTATGGCAAGCTCTCGGGCAAGCTGACCTCGGCCGCGACCAAGCTGCCGGGCGGCCACATGCTGAACCTCGCGGCGGCCATCGGATCGCTGATCCTGCTGGTGATCTACATGAGCACCGGCGGCGGCTGGACCCTGCTCTTGATGTCGGTGCTGGCCTTCTTCATCGGCTATCACCTGATCATGGGCATCGGCGGCGCCGATATGCCGGTCGTGGTCTCGATGCTCAACAGCTACTCTGGTTGGGCGGCGGCAGCGATCGGCTTCAGCCTCGGCAACGACCTCTTGATCGTGGTTGGCGCGCTGGTCGGCTCGTCGGGTGCGATCCTGTCCTACATCATGTGCAAGGCGATGAACCGGTCCTTCGTCAGCGTCATCCTGGGCGGCTTCGGCGGCACGGGTGGCCCGGCGATGGAGGTCGAGGGTGAACAGGTTGCCATCGACGCGGACGGTGTGGCGCAGGCCCTGGAAGAGGCCGACAGCATCATCATCATCCCCGGCTATGGCATGGCGGTGGCTCAGGCCCAGCAGAATGTGGCTGAACTGACCCGTCGGCTGCGCGCCCAGGGCAAGGAAGTGCGTTTCGCCATCCACCCGGTCGCGGGCCGTCTGCCCGGGCACATGAACGTGCTGCTCGCAGAGGCCAAAGTGCCCTATGACATCGTGCTGGAGATGGACGAAATCAACGAGGACTTCCCGGACACGGACGTGGCCATTGTCATCGGCTCGAACGACATCGTGAACCCGGCGGCCCAGGAAGACCCGAACTCTCCCATCGCGGGGATGCCGGTCCTGGAATGCTGGAAGGCCAAGCAGGTCTTCGTTTCCAAGCGGGGGCAGGGCACGGGCTACTCGGGCATCGAGAACCCGCTGTTCTACAAGGAGAACACGCGGATGTACTACGGCGACGCGAAACAGTCGCTGGGCGAGTTGCTCAACCGGATCAGCTAAGGCTCGACCGAAATGTTCCAGCGGCCCCGCCTTGTGCGGGGCCGTTTTTCTTTTGCAGGCCTTGATCTGGGGCAACGACGCGCAACGGGCGTTGTTTCAGCCTTCGTCCCATGTCTGTCTTTCGCCTCTCGCCAACGCTGACCGCAAAGTTTGATCATGGCGGGCTTCCGCGCCTAGCAGCGATTGCCGGAGCGATGGCGGGCGGCGCAATCTGCGGCGTCATCCTTGATCTGGTGTTCCTGCTAGCGGCGACCCGGACCGAGGGCGCCTTCGCGCATGACAACGCGCAGGCAGTTGGGTTATTCATCGGGATCGAAGTGGCTGGTCTGATGTTTCTGGCACCGGTCGGTCTGATTGGCATTTTCGCCTTGCTGCAATGGGCAGCGCGTCACGGCTTCATGACGCCGGCGAGTTTCATGCTTGGGGGCTTTGGCATCACCGCATTTCTGGTGCTCGTGGTCCTGCTGGTGCTCATCCTCGCCAATCTTGCCCTCGAGACCGGCAAGGTGGCAAATGGCGGCGTCGTGTTCCTTCTGCTTTGGCCCGTGCATATTGGTGTATTTTACGGGCTGCCCGCCGGTATTGCGCTCTGGGCGATCCTAGCATGTGCACATGCGCAGCTGCGCCCGGCGTCCGGCTGTGGTGCGGTGCTGCTTGTCGGGGCGGTCCTGATCCTCCTTTGGGGCAGCATCGTCGTTCGCATCTTTCAGGGTGCCGGCTGAATGCCGGAATTCCTTGCCTCGACGCGCGCCAATGGCGCTGCGCCGGGGCTGAGTTAAGAGCAGGACGCGGCGGGTTTCCGCCATTGCCACATCTCGACAAGATCATTGGGGTCGCCGTTTCGGCGGCCCCATTTTAGTCTGACGCGAAAAGAGGGGACACTATGGAACTGGCACTGCAGATCAATTCGGTGTTTCGCGTGGCTGGCTGGCAGATCGTCAAGCCTCTGGAGCCGCTGACACCGGATCACTTGATCGAGGATCTCGCGCAGTATTCAAAGCGCGCCGTGGTGGTCGACCTGGGGTACTACCCCGAGAACGACGCCGAGAACGGGGCCTTTCGGATTCATGCCGTGCGCGACCAGGACTGGGAGCATCCCCTGGTCGATATCAAGGTGCGGGACGCGAACATGGCGCTGGACCTGTTGCGGCAGATGCCGGGTTTGCTGGGGCGGCTGGGTCCGCTTTGAGTCCCGGCTTTGCAACCGATTTCCGGAATTTTTGCAAATGTCTGGGTTGGCAGAGTTTGCACATCTGCTCGATGCTCCCTTGCGGCGACGCAGCAAGTCGAGCAACAACATGAGCGAAATATTCATGACGAGGGGGAGCGCCATGAACCTGACGATGAACCGCAATGTCCTGGCCGAAGCCTTCGGCGCCAACGAGGGCGCTGCGCTGCGCCTCAAGCAGGTGGCGCTGGTGGTGCTGGGCATCGCCGTGCTGGCCGCTGCGGCCAAGATCAAGGTGCCGATGTGGCCCGTCCCGATCACGATGGGCACCTTTGCCGTGCTGACCGTCGGCGCCGCCTACGGTCCGCGCCTGGGTCTGGTGACGATCCTTGGCTACATGATCATCGGCGCGCTGGGTTTCGATGTCTTCGCGGGTTCCTCGGCCGAGGTCTTCGGCATCGAATACATGATTGGCGGCACCGGTGGCTACCTCCTAGGCTACGTCCTGGCGACCGTCGCGCTGGGTGTCCTTGCCCGCGCTGGCTGGGACCGCTCGGCCCCGAAGATGGCTGATCCCCAACGATCCGATTGACCGAAAGGCCTGGCGCATCGCCCGGCCTTTTTCCTTTCAGCCCCTGCGATCGGCGGCGAAGGCCGAGAGATTGGCGTTCACCGGTTCGCCCGCCATCATCTGCGCCAGCCAGCGCCCGGTGCGCGGGCCGCCAGTCAGGCCGATATGCTGATGTCCGTAGCCCAGATAGACATTGGCCAGCCGGGGACTGGGGCCGATCACGGGCAGGGAGTCCGACGTGGCGGGCCGGTGGCCCATCCATTCGCTGGTGTGGCTGTAGGTCAGATCGGGAAAGATGCGCGCCACGCTGCGCCGCATCAGTTCGAAAGGCGCGCGGGAAGCCGGGGCTTTCAAGCCGCCGAACTCCACGATGCCCGCGGCCCGCAGGCGCCCACGCATCGAGGTGGCGACGAATTTGCCCGAGGCCACCATGACCGGCGCGCGCAATTCGATGTTGGGGGAATGGAATTCGACGTGATAGCCGCGTTCGCTTTCCAGTGGCACCGTGACGCCAAGGGCGCCTGCAATCCCGCCCGACCACGCGCCAAGCGTCACGGCAAAGCCCTCTGCCACGATCTCGCCCTTGTCGGTCAGCGCGGCCACGGCGCGTCCGTCTTCCTCGCGAAAACCGGTCACGCTGGCCTGTACGATCTGCCCGCCACCTGCCTCGAAGGCTGCCGCCAGCGCGCGGACATAGGCGCCGGGATCGGTGATCGTGCCGTGCCGGGGGCTGTCGACGCCATAGCCAAAGCGCCCCGCCAGCGCCGGGTCGAAGGCGGCCATGTCCCCGGGCGTCATCTCGCGTACCGTGTAGCCATTGCGCCGCCGCAGGTCCCAGCCATAGGCATCTGCCTCGAAGGCCTGCTTGCTGGCATAGCCGTGCAGGTAGCTGCCGGGCCGGATGAATTGGACGGCCTCCGTTCCCTCTGCCAGGGCCTGGTGCTGGTCGGCGCTGTCCTGCAGCAGCAGGGTCAGCGCGCGGGTGATCTGCTCGACCTTGGCCTGCCGTGCGTGTCCCATGTAGCGCAACAGGAAGGGCAGGAGGCGCGGCAGGTAGCCCCATTTCAGGAACAGTGGCTGTCGGGGATCGAACAGCATCCCCGGCGCCTTCCAGATCAGGCCGGGGACGGGCAGGGGCACCACGGCCCCCGCCGCGATGATGCCCGCGTTGCCGGTCGAGGCACCGGCCGCCGGGCCTTCGCGGTCGATCAGCGTGACCTCGCATCCCATGCGCTGCAGCCAGAGCGCGGTGGAGACCCCCACCATGCCCGCACCGATCACGGCCACCTGTCGATATGCCTTCATGCTGCCCTCCACGTTGCGGCGCGACAGTGGCGCGGATCAGGGACCGGAGGCAAGAGGGCTTCAGGCCAGTTCCGTCTCGATTTCGGCGCCCTGTTCCAGCGTCTTGTGGACCGGGCACTTGTCCGCGATTTCCAGCAGCCGGGCGCGTTGGTCGGCATCGAGGTCACCTTCCAGCGTGATCCGGCGCACAAAGCGGTCCACCCGTGTCGTCGCGCTTGTCCCCGCGTCCTGGGCATGAACCTTGTCGTGGGTCACGTCCACGCTGATCCCGGTCAGCGGCCACCCCTTGCGCCGGGCGTACATGCGGATGGTCATCGAGGTACAGGCGCCCAGCCCCGCCGAGAGGAACCCGTAGGGCGACATGCCCCGGTTGCTGCCGCCATAGGCCTCGGGCTCGTCCGCAAGCGCATGGTGATGCGGCCCGTTCTGGATGTCCTGCAGAAAGCCGTCGGCGGCGGCCTCTGTCACGCGCACCACGCCCTCTGGCGCGCCGATGGGCGGGGCAGGTGCGGGCAGGTCGAGGTAGCGATCGGCCCAGGCCGCGATCACCTCGGCGACATATTCCGCATCCTCGGGGGATGAGACGAGGTGGTCGGCATCGTCCAGCGTGACAAAGCTCTTGGGGTGTTTGGCGGCGGTGAAGATCCGCGTGGCGTTGGAGATATCCACCACCGCGTCGCGCGGCGCGTGCAGCACCAGCAGCGCCTTTTTCAGCGATCCGATGACCGGTTCCAGTTCCTGCGCTTTCACGTCCCGCACGAAGTCTCGCCCTATGGTGACGGGCCGGCCGCCCAGGTCCACCTGTGCCTGGCCCTCATCCTCGATCCGGTCCAGCGCATCGGCAAAGTTGTGCGTGACGTGATCGGGATCGAAGGGCGCACCGATGGTCGCCACCGCCCGGGCCGAGCCAATGTCAGGCGCCGCCCGCAGGACCGCCGCTCCCCCAAGCGAATGGCCTATCAGCAGGCTGGGCGCCATGCCGCGTCCCTCGAGGTAGTCGGCGGCGGCCTTCAGGTCGCCCACGTTGCTGTGAAAGGTGGTATTCGCGAACTCGCCACAGGAATGGCCCAGCCCCGTGAAGTCGAACCGCAGCACGGCGATCCCCATCGCGGAAAGCCGCTGAGCGATGCGCCGCGCGGCGGCGATGTCCTTGCCGCAGGTAAAACAATGGGCGAAGAGGGCAGTGGCGAGCGGTGTGTCCTCGGGCAGATCCAGCCGTGCGGCCAGCCTGTCGCCGGCATGACCGGGGAATGTGATGCGTTCGGTGGGCATTGGGTCGTCCTGACGTTTTGTGGTTGGGTCAGAGAATGGGTCGGGCCGGGGCGGCTCACAAGCAAACTGTCAGGAGCGTCACGGCATGGTGAGTTTGATGCGCGCGCTGGTGAGCATTGTTGCAGGGGTCTTGGTGCTGGTCGCGCTGGCCACCTGGGGCGGGGCGCTGCACCCGGCAGGAGACTCCCTGGCTGTTGCGCGCCTGCCGCTTGTGGCGCTGGCGGGTTTGGCGGTGATCTGGACGGGTTGGCCACGCTGGCTGCGCTGGGGGCTTGCCGGCGCGGCACTGGTGGTGTTGGGGCAGGCGGTTGTCATGAAGTTGGCCGCGCCGTCACCGGGTGGATTTGCCGTCTACCAGAAGAACCTTCTGTACCGGAACGCGCAGATCCCCGAACTGGCGGCGGACATGCTGGCCCAGGCGCCGGACGTCATCACCCTGCAGGAACTGACCAGCCGCAACGGCGATATCCTTGATCGACTGGCACCGGTCTATCCACATCGCGCCACCTGTCCCTTCTACAGCTGGAGCCGCAATGCCGTGCTCTCGCGCCACCCGGTGCTGCCCGGCGGGACGCTTTGCCTGCCGGGGCAGGGAGTGGCGGGCCTGCACCTGGACACGCCACAGGGGCCGGTCTGGGTTCTGTCGGTGCACCTGCGCTGGCCCTGGCCGCATCCCCAGGCGTCCCAGGCAGAGGCGCTGGAAGAGGTGCTGGCCGGGCTGGAGGGGCCAGTGGTCCTGTCCGGCGATTTCAACATGATGCCCTGGGGGCATTCGGTGCGGCGGCTGACACGGGCCGCGGGCGTCCGGCGTGCCGGGCCATTGCAACCGACCTACTGGCTGGCGCCGCATGGCTGGCCCGCCGGGCAGGCGCTGCCGATCCCGCTGCCGCTGGACCAGGTCTGGGCGCCCGGCGGCGGACAGGTTGAGACGCGACCGCTCTGGGGATCGGATCATGCCGGGGTTCTGGCACGGGTGCATCTGGATGCAGATTGACGGTATCGGGCGTTTCGTGCCGCGTGTCGCGCGGGACGGGGAAGAATGGGACCGATTGAGGGCCTTCTGCGCGCGGTGGGGGCTGGCGGCCTTTTCGCGCGACCCATTCATCGGCGGTGATGTCACCGGCTCTGCCTTTGTGCTGTCGCCGGACGGGCGCTCTGTCCTGCTGACCCATCACGCCAAGCTGGACCGCTGGTTGCAGTTGGGGGGCCATTGCGACGGCATCGCGGATGCGCGCTTCGTGGCCATGAAAGAGGCCTACGAGGAAAGCGGGCTGGCGCGGGTCGCGCTGCTGTCGCCGGACGTCTTCGACGTCGATATCCACGAGATCCCGCCGCGCGGGACCGAACCGGCGCACCTGCACTACGACGTCCGGTTCCTGATGCGGGCCGAAGCGGGCGAACTCAGCGCCTCGGCAGAGTCGAAGGCGCTCGCCTGGGTGCCGTTGGACAGATTGCGGGACTTCACGCAGGCAGAGTCGGTCCTGCGCATGGCGCGCCGGATAAAGGCCGGGGCGTGACGCCCTAGGTGCCCATCAGCATCGGGTCGAAAGGATAGGAAATCAGGTTCTCGTAGCCGTCCTCGGTGATCAGCACCTGTTCCTCCAGCTTGATCGAGAAATCGCCGCCGTCCGGCGAAACCAGCACCTCGACACAAAGCGTCATACCCGGCTCCAGCTCGTAGTCGAAGGCGCCGTCCACCATCTGGTCCGGGTAGGCCACCAGGGGCCATTCATCGCAAAGCCCCACACCATGCATGAGGCAGCCGTATTTCAACCGCTGGTAC
Organism: Mameliella sp. AT18; assembly: GCF_028807275.1. Lineage (NCBI taxonomy): Bacteria > Pseudomonadati > Pseudomonadota > Alphaproteobacteria > Rhodobacterales > Roseobacteraceae > Antarctobacter > Mameliella sp. AT18. The sequence continues at coordinate 14,697 of NZ_JARAMO010000024.1, read as the reverse complement.
TCGGGCCTCAGGACGTGGGTGTTGCGGGACAGGTCCTGGATGTTCACGCCGGGGCGCAGCATCTCCATGTTGGTCATGACGTGTTCATGCCCGTGGCGCATGGCGTCGATCATGTCGGGCCGGGGCGCCCGGTCACCCACCCACCAGGTGCGCGAGATGTCGACGCAGATGCCGTAGCTGCCGACAAGATCCGTATCGAAGGCGACGATTTCATTGTTCTGCACGATCCTCGGGCCACATTCCTGGAACCAGGGATTGGTGCGGGGGCCGGACGTCAGCAGGCGCGTCTCGATCCATTCTCCGCCGCGGCGGATGTTCTCGGCGTGCAGGACGGCCCAGATGTCGTTCTCGGACACGTCGCCACGCGGTACGTTCAGACGGGTAAACCGCTCCATCTCGTGCATCGCGGCCTCGCAGGCGTTGACGGCGCAGCGCATGGCCTTGATCTCGTCCGGGCCTTTCACGGACCGGGCCTTTTCGGTGACTTCTTCGCCGGGGAAGACGGTCAGGCCCTGCGCCTCGAGCGCGCGCAGCCCGTGGATCATCGGTTTGTCCACCGCCAGCCGTGTGTTACCGGGCGCGTGCTGCGCCAGCAGGTCGGCGACCTCGGCGGCAAAGCGGTCGGCGGCCACGTCGACGCGATCCCCCCGGTCGAAATAGAACAGGTCCGCGCCCGAGCGCGCCTCGCGCACCAGCGGGTTGAACGAGGACAGGAAAGGTGCGTTCTTGTAGTCCCAGATCACCATGTACCCATCGGCGCAGACCAGCACCGCCCGGAACGGGTTGTGGGTGTTCCAAAGCTGCATGTTTGTGCTGTCGGTCGCGTAGCGGATGTTGAGCGGGTCGAAGACCAGCAGCCCGGCAAGATCACGCGCCACGACATGATCGGTCAGCCGCTGCCAGCGATAGCGCCGCATCTCCTGCAGGTCGGGCAGTTCCAGCCCCGCCACAGCCCATTCTGCCAGTGCAAGGCGCGTGGGGCCGATCTCGATCCGGTCCATGTCGTTGGGGGTGTTGTCGCCGGTCAGGGCGCCGCGTGTCGGGTCGATTTTGCGGGTATCGCGGAAATGGGTGTTCATGGCGTCTTCCGAAGGCTGGTTGCATCAGCCTGCCGGGGCGCCCCGGGGCTGGCGCGCGAAATTGCGACCGTACAGCGGGTCGTTTTTCGACCGCTTTCGTTCAGGTGACGTGGGGTCGCGCGGCTGGCGGAGGCCGCGTCGCGGGCCTAGCCTGCGCGCATGATCCTGCAAGACCGAATCCCGTATGATGTCACAGCGCCGCGCCCCTTGCCGGGGATCGCGCCTCTGGACCCGTCGGAATGGTTGATCGTGGACGAGGCCTATGCCGGGCAGATGGCAGAGCGCCGCCGCCTGCTAGCCGACCGCCGCAACGAGGTGCTGGCCTTGTCGTCCGGGGCCGTCCCGGCGGCGGAAGAGTTGCTGGAAACGGTGCTTGCGGCGTTGCCTGACGGGTTTTCGCGGGCCGAAGACAGTGTTCTTTGCCCCGATGGCGCGGGTGTCGCGCTGGACAGGACCGATCCGCTGGGGACGCTGGGGCGGATCGTGCAGGAAGACCTGTGCCTGATGGAAAAGCATGGCGATCAGCATGTGCTGACCGGGGCCGTGCTGTGTTTCCCGGCCAGCTGGCGCCTGGACGAGAAATTCATGCGTCCGATGACGGATATCCACGCGCCGGTCGACAGTTTCGACGACAACATCGCGCGCCGGGTGCAAAGACTGTTCGATGGGGTGCAGGCGGGGCGTCCGCTGTGGCGGTTCAATGCCCTGCGATACGCCGAGTCAGAACTGTTTCATCCACGCTCGATGCACAACCCGCGCGCGCCGGTCGATCCCGCCGCCGCACCCTTCTGGAGGTCAGAGCGGCAGTGCATCCTGCGCCTGCCACGGACCCGCGCGGTGGTCTTTTCTATACACACCTACCTTGTGCGCAGCGAAGCGGTCACTGCAGCAACTGCCTGAGGAAATAGTCCATCTGACCGGTCGTGCTGAGCACGGCGATCAGGCTGGTCACGGCCATCATCTGGCTGGCGCGCCGCAGGCCGAACCTGGACGGGCGCCGTTGCATCGCGGATTGCGCCACCACGGCGGGCAGGTTGGGGATTTCGGCCGGTTTCGAGCGTTTGGGGTAGAGCGTGCCGCAGATGCCCTGCGCGGCGGCGGCGCTTTCGAACAGTGCGTCCTCGATTTCCGTGTCGACCCGGCCGATGCGGCGCGGCGAGACGAAGTTGCGCAGCCGGATGAAATCGTCCCGGTCGATCAGTGTATCGGGGGCGAACCATTCCAGGATGTCCGCCGAGGAGTGATCCAGCGCGGCCCGCACCGTATCCGACAACAGGCGCGCAGCGTCGGTTTCGTCGGGCGGTGTCCCGTCGGCGGTCACCACCTCCAGCACCACCCGGGGGCCGTAGTCGCTAAGTTCTTCGGACAGCACCGAGATGCCCAGATGGTGGCCCATCACGCGGCCCGGTTGTCGCCGTGTCGGAGACTTGGCGTCCGGGCGTGGATCAAGACGGGCCAGCACCTTGGCGGCGCTTTCGAGATAGGGCTCGGGGTGCAGATCCCGCACGTCCGGCAGGATCATCCCCGCGTAGGGGTATTCGAAGGTCATTCTGCTCTCCTGTGGCGGCATTCTTGTCCGCACAGGGAAAGACTGACCCCGAAACATGTTAACAATCGGGCGATTCGGGGAAAATTACGCGGTTTTGCGCTCTTTGTTTCCGGATCGGGCTCAGCGGCCGATCCTCTCGGCCGCGGCCGCGATGGCCTGCTGATAGACGGTGGCGGCGTTCCATTCGTTCAGGACGCGGAAGTTATGCGTGCCAGGTCCGAAGGGCTGCCCCCGCTTCCATCCTTTCTGGCGCAGGAAATTGGCGGTCGAGGCCAGTGCATCGGCCTGGTTGTAGAAATCGACCCGACCGTCGCCATTGGCATCGACGCCATAGCGCATGGCGTTGCCGGGCAGGAACTGGGTATGGCCCAACTCTCCGTGGAAGGCGCCTTTCTGGCCGGGCGAGAGCATCCCGCGATCCACCATCTTGAGCGCGGCGATGGCGTGGGGCCGGAACAGTTGCGGGCGGCGGCAGTCATAGGCGACCGTCAGGATCGAATTGATCACTGGTTCGGTGCCCATCGTGCGGCCATAGCCGGTTTCCATGCCGTGAATGGCGACGATGATGCCTGCCGGAACGCCAAAGTGCTTTTCGAGGCTGTCGTAAAAGGCCTTGTTCTGGTTGATCCGATTGCGGGCACCGTTGGCGAAACTGTCGAGCGACCCAAGGCGGATCTGCACGAACCGTTCGAAGCTGTATTTCACGCCCTTCTGGTTGCGGTCCGCGCCGATCGTCTTGGTGGAATAGCGCGCGTTCATCAGGGCGTTGATGCCCCGGTCGCCGACCCCGGCGCGGCGCGCCTCGGCGGCGAATTCACTTTTCCAGGCGTCAAAGCCCGAGGCGGTGTTCCCGCAGCCTGCGGCAAAGGCGGGGACAGCGGTCAGAATGGCAAAGGCAAGGGCAGGGGCGAGGCGGCGCATGGCAGGGCTCCGGTTCGGACAGGTTTCCTGGAAGGTTAGCCGCGACTGGAGGAGGCGCCAAGAGGGTAGAGCGCGGGGTGGCGGGCTGCCGCCACGCGCAGGGGGGGGCGGACATGAAAACGGGCGCCGCAGGGGCGCCCGTTCCGCTGTGGATCGCGTGGCGATCAGCAGCTGTAGTACATGCCGAACTCGACCGGGTGCGGCGTGTGTTCGAACAGTTCGATCTCTTCCATCTTCAGTTCGATGTAGCCGTCGATCTGGTCCTTGGTGAAGACGTCGCCGGCGAGCAGGAACTCGTGGTCGGCCTTCAGGCAGTCGATGGCTTCACGCAGCGAGCCGCAGACGGTGGGGATGCCTTCCAGCTCTTCGGCCGGCAGGTCGTAGAGGTTCTTGTCCATCGCCTCGCCGGGATCGATCTTGTTGGTGATGCCGTCCAGGCCGGCCATCAGCAGCGCTGCGAAGCACAGGTAGGGGTTCGCCGACGGATCGGGGAAACGGGCTTCGACGCGCTTGGCCTTGGGGCTTTCGGTCCACGGAATACGGACGCAGCCGGACCGGTTGCGGGCCGAGTAGGCGCGCAGAACCGGGGCTTCGAAGCCGGGGATCAGGCGCTTGTACGAGTTGGTCGACGGGTTGGTGAAGGCGTTCAGCGTCTTGGCGTGCTTGAGGATGCCGCCGATGAAGTACAGTGCCTCCTGGCTGAGGTCGGCGTACTTGTCACCCGCGAACAGCGGCTTGCCGTCCTTCCAGATCGACATGTTGCAGTGCATGCCGGTGCCGTTGTCGCCGTAGATCGGCTTGGGCATGAAGGTGGCCGACTTGCCATAGGCATGTGCCACGTTGTGGATGATGTACTTGTACTTCTGCAGCTCGTCCGCCTGCTTGGTCAGCGAGCCAAAGATCAGGCCCAGCTCGTGCTGGCAGGACGCCACCTCGTGGTGGTGCTTGTCGACCTTCATGCCGATGCGCTTCATGGTCGAGAGCATTTCCGAGCGCAGGTCCTGCGCGTCGTCGGTCGGGTTGACCGGGAAATAGCCGCCCTTGACGCCCGGACGATGACCCATGTTGCCGGTCTCGTACTCGGTGTCGGTGTTCCACGATGCGTCGACCGCGTCGACCTCGTAGGAAACCTTGTTGATCTTGTTCGAGAAGCGGACGTCGTCGAACAGGAAGAACTCGGCTTCCGGGCCCCAGTACGAGATGTCGCCGATGCCGGAGGACTTCAGGTAGGCTTCTGCCTTTTCGGCGGTGCCGCGCGGGTCACGCTCGTAGGGTTCGCCGGTGTCGGGTTCGACGACCGAGCAATGCAGGCAGAGCGTCTTTTCAGCGTAGAACGGGTCGATATAGGCGCTTTCCAGGTCGGGCATGAGTTTCATGTCCGAGGCTTCGATCGACTTCCAGCCGGCGATCGAGGAGCCGTCAAACATGAAGCCCTCTTCGAGGAAGTCCTCGTCCACCTCATCCGCGATCACGGTCACGTGCTGCAGCTTGCCGCGCGGATCTGTGAACCGGATGTCGACGTAGGCGACGTCCTCTTCCTTCATCATGTCGAGAACAGCGTTGCTCATAACTGTTGAGTCCCTTTCTGTCATACTTTGGGGATGCCTGCGGCCCAGCAGTGCCGCGGTCAATTTCTGGAATTACAGCGCGTCCGAGCCGGTTTCGCCGGTGCGGATACGGATGGCCTGTTCGACGTGGCTGACAAAGATCTTGCCGTCGCCGATCTTGTCGGTCTTGGCGGCCTCGACGATGGCCTCGATGGCGGCATCGACCTGGTCGTCGTCAAGAACGATCTCGATTTTCACCTTGGGCAGGAAGTCGACGACGTACTCGGCGCCACGGTAGAGCTCGGTATGGCCCTTCTGGCGGCCAAAGCCCTTCACCTCGACGACGGACAGACCCTGGATGCCCGCTTCTTGCAGCGCCTCCTTCACCTCATCAAGCTTGAATGGCTTGATGATCGCTTCGATCTTTTTCATGAGACCTCGCTCTCCCTTGCGCTCTTCGTGGACTTGGCAGATCACTTCTGGATGATCGCCACAATCCGATAGGCCCCGCGAGGGCCGGAAGCGAAGAGCGATTTTTTGGGCGAGGTCAAATTTTGTGCGAGTTGCGCAAAAATAGTGCAGAATTGAATCGCGAGGCAAAATGGCAGAGCTACTGACCGCGGCGCAGATGCGCCAGATCGAGCAGGCGGCCATCGACAGCGGCGCCGTGACGGGCCTTGAGTTGATGGAGCGGGCGGGTACCGGCGTGGTCGAGGCGGTGTTCGAGGAATGGCCGGAACTGGGGCAGGGCGCGCATCGGGCGGTCGTTCTCTGCGGGCCGGGAAACAATGGCGGGGACGGGTTTGTCGTGGCGCGATTGTTGCAGGAGCGCGGGTGGGACGTAGGGGTGTTCCTTTACGGCGATGCCGAAAAGCTGCCACCGGATGCGAAAGTGAATTATGAGCTGTGGCGGAAGATGGGCGCCGTCTCGTCTTGGGAAGACTTGAACGCTGAGCAAACCACCGCGGACCTGTTCATCGACGCGGTCTTTGGGACCGGCCTTACACGGCCCTTGCCCGAAGAGGTCGGGCGCGAACTGATCATGACCGCAACGCACGACAAGACGACAACAAAGGTTGTGGCCGTGGACATGCCATCGGGACTTTGCGCGGACAGCGGCAAAATGCTTGGCGGCGGCGGGGATTTCAGCGACCTCGTGGTATCGTTCCACTCGGCAAAGGTTGGGCACTATCTGGATCGTTCGTATCAGCGCTGCAATTCGTTGGTCGTCAAGGATATCGGCTTGGACCACGTGTTTGATGAAAGCCAGGTGCATTTGGTGGACCAAGCCCGCCTTTCGGACGACTCGTTCCCAGGGATTTCGAAACGGAAGTTCGACCACAAGTACACCCACGGCCACGCGCTGATCCTGTCCGGCGGTTTCGGCAAAACCGGCGCAGCGCGTCTGGCGGCGCGCGGCGCCCTCAGGATCGGGGCCGGGCTGGTGACTATGGGTGTGCCGGGTGCGGCGCAGATGGAGGTGGCAAGCCGGATCACCGCACTGATGCTGACCCGGGTCGAGGATGCCGGTAACCTGGCCGAGGTTCTGGAGGACAGGCGCCTCAACGCGCTATGTCTAGGGCCCGGCATGGGGGTTGAGCGGGCACGCGATCTGGTGCCTGTGGCGTTGGCTGCAAGGCACGGGCCTCGCGTGGTGCTCGATGCCGATGCCTTGACCGCCTATGCGGATTGTCCCGAGACGCTTTTTGCGATGCTGCACGCGAATTGCGTTCTGACACCGCATGGCGGGGAGTTCGCGCGGCTCTTCCCCGACATCGCGGAAAGGTTGAACAAGGAACCAACACGCGGCCCGGCCTATTCCAAGGTGGACGCAACGCGGGACGCTGCCGCCCGCGCGGGCTGCGTCGTGTTGTCCAAGGGGCCCGACACGGTGATCGCCCACCCAAGCGGGGCTTGTTCGATCAACGCGGCAGTCTACGACAGGGAGGCGCCCTGGCTGGCCACTGCCGGGTCGGGCGACGTATTGGCGGGTTTCATCACGGGGTTGCTGGCCCGTGGCTTTGCACCGAAGCAGGCCGCAGAAACCGGCGCCTGGCTGCATGTCGAGGCGGCGCGCAGTTTCGGCCCCGGCCTGGTCGCCGAGGACCTGCCCGAGGAACTGCCCAAGGTGTTTCGCAGGTTGGGGCTGTGACGCCTGTCAGACGGTGACGTCGCTTGTGGCAGAGGCCAGTTCCAACCCGTCCGCATAAAGGATGTGCGGCGCGTCGAAGGCCAGTGCGACCAGTTGCATGTCGATTGTGCCCGCGCTGCGGATGAACTTGCCGTCGATAAGACGTGACAGGGGCACCAGCGCCCGGTCCTTGCCGAACAGCGTCCTGGCCCGCCAGTCGCGCAACAGCACCTCTTGCGCGGCGGGCAGGACCAGCGTCAGGTCGGGCCGCATGTGCCCGAGGCTGCCAGGTGCCACGAAAACCGCTGGCAGGCGTCGGCGCAGGGGCCGCAGGGCTGCAAGCCGCGCCGTCCCGCTGTCGCGCGTGATGATCCTGTCCCCAGAGGAGAGGTATTCCACTGGCAGCGCGCCATCGAGCGTCAGCACGAGAGTGCCGAGAGGGAGCGCATTGCAGGGGGCATTGGTGGATGCTTGGCACACGGACTCCATACCGTTGCCACGCCGGACCATGTCATGGGCCATCGTCTCTTGTTCCTGTATGTTACTGCCGGTCTTCTCTTGTTTTGCGGCAGGATAGGCCAAGATCCGGTTTATGTCGCCTGCAATTGCATAGGCTTTTCCAGGAATTTTCTGCTCGCCTCGGTCACGGCGCTTTGCTATTCAGCGCGACGTTGCGGGTGTGGCGAAATTGGTAGACGCACCAGATTTAGGTTCTGGCGCCGCAAGGCGTGGGGGTTCAAGTCCCTCCACCCGCACCAGATCAAGCCGAGGCAAGGGCCAAGACCCCAATTAGGTCAAGGCGTTGTTCCCCTCTTTTGCAATAGCTTGCGGCGCGGGCTGTCGCGAAGGGTTGCGGGCAAGTGGTCACGCCCGCTGGGCGCTGGATGTCTCTTCCCGGTGTCGCGCTTCAGGCCATGATGGTTTCAAGCGACCAAGGTCCTGTTTCCGGATTCATTGACCCGCTTGTCCAGGCGTGTGGCACGCTTGGTCTGCAGGGGGCCTTTCGGCAGCCCGTCAGGATGGGGCCGGTTTCCTGGCGCTGATCGCATAGCGGTGTTCCGACCGGCGAAGCAGGGCCTTTTGCCAGCCGAACTGCCTTGCCTGCGCGCGGTGGACCGGCCCGAGGTTCGTGTCGACCCGCAGATCTGTGAATCCCGCCGCTTCAAGCATGTCCGCCACCTGATCTGCGCGGGCGCCGCCGGAGAAATGGACCTGGCTCAGGATCCTCTGGTGCCGTGTGCGCTGGCCGTTGACCGGCGCGCGGCGAAGCCCGCCCAGCAGGCGCGCAGCCCAGGACTTGGTGACAAAGTCACCGTCCACCACCAGAAGTCGCCCGCCGGGAGCAAGGATGCGCAGCCATTCGGCGAAGGCCGCCGCCGGATCGACCAGCGTCCAGACCAGGTGCCGTGTCACGATCACATCGGTGCTGGCCTCGGGCTGCATTGTCCGTTCCGCATCGGCCTGCAGAAAGGTGACTTCGGGCAGTTTGCTGCGGGCCCGCTCCAGCATCGGTTCCGACCAGTCCAGCCCGGTGACCACAAATCCCATCCCCTGGCAGAGCCGCGCGATCTCTCCGGTGCCGGAGGCCAGGTCGAGCAGGCGGCGCCCTTCTGGCGGGCCGAGGTGGCGGCGGAACAGCGCCGCCCAGGCGGACATCTCGGCCCCGTCGGAAATCCTGTGCCCGGGATCGTCGTCGAAGGTGGCGGCGCGGTCGGACCAGTAGTCGCGGATCTCGTCGCGCAGGTTTCGGTTGCTGAGGGGGGCTGTCTGCATCTGCGGGCCTCTTGGTCGGTTGCGCGGGATGTCGCAGATGTTGACTGAATAAGTCAACTTAGTTGTTGACTGAAACAATCGGAATTAATAGCGGTGCACCATCCGATACCAAGAGGATTCCAAATGACCCTTCGCAGCCTACTCGGCGCCTCGGCGCTGAGCCTCATCGCAGCCAGCCTCGTGCAAGCCGACCCCATCACCCTCACCGACATCGCCGGTCGCGAGGTCACGGTCGACGGGCCGGTCGACCGCGTGATCCTGGGCGAAGGGCGGCAGATCTTCTTTGCCGCGGTGCTGGACCCTGAAAACCCGTTCGAGCGCGTGGTCGGATGGCGTGACGATTTCCGCCAGGCCTCGCCCGAAAGCTATGAGATCTACGCCGAGACATTCCCGGCGCTGACAGAGATCCCGGTTTTTGGAGGGTTCAAGGACGGCACTTTCGACATCGAACAGGCGGTCTCGTTGAACCCGGACGTGATGATCATGAACCTCGAGGCCAAGGCCGCGACAGACGAGGCCGGCTACGAGGACAAGCTGGCCAAGGTCGGCATCCCGATCGTCTATGTCGATTTCCGTGAAAAACCCTTCGAGAACACGGCGAAGTCTATGCAGATAATCGGCAAGCTCTATGGCGAAGATGCCAAGGCGGCCGAGTTCAACGATTTCTACCAGGCGCAGATCGCCCGCGTTACCGACGTGATCGAGGCGCAGACGGACCTGGACCGTCCGCTGGTCTTTGTCGAACGGGCCGGCGGTTATTCCGAAGATTGCTGCATGTCTTTCGGCGACGGCAACTTCGGTCGTTTCGTGGCGCTTGCGGGTGGCACGAACTTGGGCAGCGAGTTCATTCCCGGCACCTTCGGCACGGTGAACGCCGAACAGGTCATCGCCTCGGACCCCGATCAGATCGTGGTCACGGGCGGCAACTGGGAGGCCTATGTGCCCGGCGGCGACTGGGTCGGCATGGGGCCGGGGTCCGACGTGGATGAGGCCGGGCGCAAACTGGCCGCGCTGATGGAGCGCCCCGCCTTCACCGGCGTGAAGGCGGTCGAGACCGGGCAGGTGCACGGCATCTGGCACCAGTTCTACAATTCGCCCTACAGCTTTGTCGCGGTTCAACGCCTGGCGACCTGGCTGCACCCCGAGTTGTTCCCCGACATGAACCCCGAGGCGACCTTGCAGGAACTGCACGAGCGCTTTCTGCCGGTGGATTACCGTCCGGGCTACTGGGTGTCGCTGCAAGCTGCCGAAACCCACTGATCCGATGAACGTGCAGGGTGGCCCGGGTTGGGCCACCCTTTCCTGACGGAGCGCCCATGACCACAGTCACGACAGAGATGTCCACGCATGCCGGTGCCTATCGCGGATTGGTTGCCCGGCGTATCGCGATCCTGGCCGGACTCTCCGCGCTCCTTGTCGTGTCCGTTGCGGTGGATGTGTCACTGGGACCCGCGCGGTACGCGGTCTGGGATGTACTGAAGACGATCCTTGCCCCCGGCGCGGCGGAGCTGCAGATGCTGGTGGTTGTCTGGGACATCCGGATGCCGATGGCCATTCTTGCCGTGACCGTGGGCGCGAGCCTGTCACTGGCGGGCGCCCAGATGCAGACAATCCTTGCCAACCCTTTGGCCAGTCCCTTTACCCTTGGACTCTCCGCGGCCGCCAGTTTCGGCGCGGCGCTGGCTATGGTTCTGGGGGTGGCGCTTTTCCCGGCGGCGCTGTCGCTGATGGTGCCGATCAATGCCTTTGTCATGGCGATGGCGGCCTCGCTGCTGATTTTCGGCCTCAGCACCCTGCGTGGCGTGACCGTGGAGACCATCGTTCTCCTCGGTATCGCCCTGGTGTTCTCCTTCAACGCGGCGCTGGCGTTGCTGCAGTATTTCGCCTCGGAACAGGCGCTTTCGGCGGTGGTTTTCTGGACAATGGGCAGCCTGACCAAGGCGACCTGGGGCAAGGTCGCGGTCACCGCCGTCATCCTGGCAATCTGCACGCCGCTCTTTGCCCGCCGCGCCTGGGCGCTGACCGCGATCCGCCTGGGCGAGACCCGCGCGGCGGCAATGGGCGTGCCGGTCAAGCGTCTGCGGCTGGAGGCGCTGGTGCTGGTCTCGCTGTTGGCGGCGGTGCCGGTCAGTTTCGTCGGAACAATCGGGTTTATCGGCATCGTCGGCCCGCATGTGGCGCGCCTGTTGCTGGGAGAGGACCAGCGGTTCTTCCTGCCCGGAGCGATGCTGTCTGGGGCGGTGATCCTCTCGGCGACCTCGGTCCTGTCCAAGGCGATCCTGCCGGGCGCGGTCCTGCCCATCGGGATCATCACTGCGCTGGTCGGCGTGCCGTTCTTTGCGGCCCTCATTCTGACGAAAGGACGCAAGTCATGGTGAGCCTGACGCTTGAGCGTGTCGGTGCCGGTTACGGGCGCCGGAAGATCCTGACCGAGGCGAGCACGCCGCCGATCGCGGGTGGCATGTTGACCGCGCTGGTGGGCGCGAATGCCGCCGGCAAGTCGACACTCTTCCGCCGGATCGCGGGGCAGTTGCGCGGGGCAGGGGCCGTGCGGCTGAACGGCGCCGCGCAGGCGGACCTGCGGTACATGCCGCAGGACACGGGCATGAACGCGGCGCTGACGGTCTACGAATCCATCATTCTCGCGCTCAAGCAGGGGGAGGGGGGATGGCGCCTGTCGTCGGGTGAACTGGCAGCCGTGGACGAGGTTCTGGGCCGGTTCGGCATCGCGCATCTCGCGGATCGCCAACTGCCGGAATTGTCCGGCGGCCAGCGTCAGGCGGTATCCGTTGCGCAGACGCTGGTGGCGCGCCCCCGCGTGGTGCTGATGGACGAGCCGACCTCGGCGCTTGACCTCTATCGCCAGTTCGAAGTGCTGGAGGCGCTGCGCGCATATGCCGAGGAAACCGGCGCGGTGATGATCCTTGCATTGCATGATCTCAATCAGGTGATGCGCTGCTGCACGACGACGATTGCCCTCGCCGAGGGACGGCTGCTGGCCTGTGGCGATACGCTGGAGGTTCTGACACCGGAGCTGATCCGCCGTCTCTATGGCATCGACAGCCGGGTCGAACGCTGCTCGCGCGGGTGCCCGATGATGATCGTGGATGGGCCGGCTGCGGCCTGGGAAAGAGGGCAGGCCAGGCCTGCGTGAACAGGGCGCACTGGTGATTGTCCTGCGCTCGAGTTTGTTCAACCGGGAACGATTGACTGCCGGTCCTTGTCCTCGGTTGTGACGGAGTGCAATAGCGGCAGCGGTGCGAACTGAGTCATCGCAGACTTTTCTTAACTTTTGAAACACGTTAGCCCTGTGTCCGCTGCGAACAGTAACGGCACAGGATCAATGTCATGAGTAACGGGCGTGTATCGCCGATCGAACTGTATCTCGGGAACGGCCGGGCACATAACGTCGTCCAGCGGCAGGCCGGAACCGTCGAGATGACCTGGCAAAGACACCCCGGCACGGACGGCAGTGGTGTCAGTTGGAGCCTGTCGCGATTCCGGACTTCCGGACCGGACAGCGTCGAGGTTGCGAGTTCGCGCAACTCGGGTTTCGTGTTCACCCAGGTCGTGCTCAAGGGCGGTTTCCAGGCAGAGCTTGCTTGTGGCCGGCGCTACCAGGACAGTGCGCCGGGCTTGATCCGGCCCAGTGTCTCCGGGGCGCTGTATCGCTTCGGAGCGGGCGACAACGCCATCTTCGGTGCGCTTGTCTCGCTTGAGACGGTCAAGGATTGGTTCGGGGGCCCGGTTCCCAAGGGCATCCGCCCCTTGCTCGAGGGCGGAAGCAACACCTACCACCGCGCAAGGGCGTTGCCGGTACACCTGCGACAGGCATTGATGACTGCCCTGTCGAACAACTCGCCGCTGGGGCGCCGCATGGTGAGCGCCGCGGCCCAGCAGATCCTGGGATTTCACCTGCAAAGCCTGTGCGAGGATGGCGTGCCGAATGTGACGCCCCTGGCTGGCAGCCTTGCCCGCGACGCACATGCGCTCTTGCAGGAGTGTCCAGAGGATCCGCCCTCGCTTGCCGAAATCGCCAACCAGTTCGGGGTCTCGCCCCGCCGCCTGGATCGGGCGTACCGTGTCGAGTTCGGGATCAGCTTCAACCGGTCTCTGCAACAGGTTCGCTTGGCGGCGATCTGTACCGCGTTGCAAGAGGGCATGCCAATCAAGGTTGTGGCGCACAGGTTCGGCTATTCCAGTGTCAGCAATTTTTCTTCGGCCTTCCGCCGCTGGACCGGGCTGCCGCCGCGCCAGTGGTTGGAACGACAGGCAGCCTCCCGCACCTGACCCTGTCGAATGCAGGGGCGCTGTGGTCGTTCGCAAACAAACTCTACCGGAAATCAACAAAGACGCGGCTGGGGGGCCGTTTCGCTCCCCCGTAGGGTCCCGCGTGCGGAGCTTCTCCGCGCCGGGCGTGGCCACCGGATCAGCCCCCCGTTGTCGGGAGGCCGCGCCCGGCTGATCCAAACCCCTGCAGTGGAGAAAATGATTCTATGCCCACATCTTTTACGTTCGGAAGTTCCGTCGGCTCGGACGGGTTAGCCGCTACTTGGCAAGACGACGAAGGAACGATCACCGCTGTCCTGGATGATGGCAGCATCCTGCCCGGTGACGAGGTCGCCATCACAGGGTTCGACGTCAACACCATGTCCTTTGGCGGGGTATCGGGGGGAACCGGTTTCTACCTCGGGAGCGGGATGTTCAACGGAACCAAGGGATATGTCTTCGGCAGTGCCGATACCGTGGCCGGCAACACGGCTTTCTTCGTGGTCTTCGATGCCCCCGATGGCGCCCAGTTCGGCACAGCCATCGGGGTCAATGTATACGCGGATGATCCGTCGTCCCAGGTTCTGAGCAGCGATGCGGCCTGTTTTGCCTCCGGCACGCTGATTGCCACGCCGGACGGCGAGCGCGCGGTCGAGGCGCTGAAGATCGGTGATCTTGTCATGACGGCGGACGGTCGGACTGTTCCGGTCCGGTGGATGGGTCGCCAGACCGTGCACAAGGCCTTTGCCTCGGCGCGCGTGCAGCCTGTCCGGATCACCGCCGGGGCATTCGGCGACAGGGCGCCCTACCGTGATCTGGTGCTGACCTCCGACCATGCGGTCATCCTCGACGGTGTGGCGATCAATGCCGGGGCACTGGTGAACGGGACGAGCATTCAGACCGTGCCGATGGAACAGCAACCGGACCTCGTTACCTATCACCATGTGGAAACGGATTCGCATGACATCATCCTGGCAAACGGGCTGCCGGCGGAAACCTACGTGGATTTTGTCCGTCGCCAGGCCTTCGACAACTATCAGGACTACCTGTCCTTGTACGGCGAAGAGCGGAGCATCGCGGCGATGCCGGTGCCAAGGGCATCTTCGGCGCGATTGATTCCCGCGGCGGTGCGCATGCATTTGGGCCTGGGCGCCTAGCCGGGAAGGGGGGCTGACTGTCGGGGCGCGGCGGTGCGTGTAGCGTGCGTGCCTTATGCGCCCGCGGCCTGAGGCGGCCTTGCGCATAGAACGGGGCATTGAATCACCGGGGGCGTGATTCAATGCCGGGGCAGGGGGCATCTAGGCATCTGCCTGTCTTCGCTGAACTGGAAAATGCGCAGGGCGGTTCTAAAATTCACCTTTAAAACAATGTCTTGAAAGGTGTTTTGTGTTTTTTGGCGATTTCTCCAAAAAACTGCTTGCGGGTTTT
>NZ_JARAMO010000023.1:0-23713 GCF_028807275.1 Mameliella sp. AT18 | reverse complement strand
CCCGGAGGTATTTTCAGCCCAAAGAAACACAGGTCAATAATGTGATGGCCGCACCCCGATCGAGGGTGCGGCCCTTTTTTTCAGGAGCGGGCGGCTATCAGGCGCGCTCGGGGTCCAGCGTCACGGACCAGAGCTCGGTATCCGCGCGGTCCATCAGGCGCACGGTCAGCTGCTCTGTCGCGCCGTCGATGTCGACGAGGCCGAAGAACTGAAGACCGGCGGAGGGCGGCAGGTTCACCTGGCCGTCTTCCGGCGCCTTCACGTAGCGAACCTCGGGACCGAAGGTCATGTCCAGGTCGTTCGGGCCGAAGGTGCCTGCGTGCAGCGGGCCGGAGACGAACTCCCAGAAAGGGGCGAAGTCCTGGAACTGCGCGCGGTCGGGCGAGTAATGGTGTGCGGCGGTATAGTGCACATCGGCGGTCAACCAGACCGTGTTGCGGATCTCGGCGGCCTTGATGAAGCGCAGGAGGCCCGCGATTTCCAGCTCACGCCCCTTGGCCTCGCCGTTGTCACCGTTGGCGATGGCTTCCTGCCCGCCACCGACCACGAGGCCGATCGGCATGTCCGAGGCGATCACCTTCCAGGTCGCCTTGGATTGCGTCAGTTCGCGCTTGAACCATTCGACCTGCTCCCGGCCCAGGATGCGGCTCTCGTCCGTCAGTTCATCCTGCAGGTTCTCCGTGTTCGGCCCGCGATAGCTGCGCAGATCGAGGAAGAAGATGTCGAGCATCGGACCGTAGGAGATCTTGCGGTAGACGCGGCCCGGCTCTGCCGGGGTGTAGCGGATCGGCGCCATCTCGTGGAAAGCCCGACCGGCACGCGCGGCCAGAACATGCACCGATTTCTCGGTGTAGCGGTCGTCTTCCATCAGGCTGCGCGAGGAGGACCAGTTGTTGACCACCTCGTGATCGTCCCACTGGAAGAAGGTTGGCACGGCCGCGTTCATTGCCAGAACGTGCTCGTCCATCATGTTGTACTTCCACTGGCCGCGGAACTCGTCCAGTGTCTCGGCGACCTTGCGTTTCTCGTCGGTCAGGACGGTGTTCTTCCAGATCACTTCGCCATCCTTCTCGACCTCATCCTGCATCGGGCCATCGGCATAGATGGTGTCCCCGGAATGCAGGAAGAAATCGGGCTGGTGCCGGGTCATCGTGGCATAGGTGCGCATGCCCTCGTCATCGATGCCCCAGCCTTGGCCGGCAGTGTCGCCCGACCAGGCGAAGCGCACGGAGCGGCGCGCGCCCGGCGCGGTGCGGAAACGACCGACAATCGGTTCGGACACCGCGTTGATGTCGCTCAGGTCGGCGGCGGTGAAGCGGTAAAAGACGTCCTGGTCCGAGGCCAGCTCGGTCAGCAGCCGTTTGACCGCGAAATCGCTTTCGGGCAGCGCGTCCAGAGGCGCCAGGCGGCGGGCATCGGCAAAGCTCTCAGTGGTCGAGACCTCCATCATCACCCGGGCCGGACGGTCGGTGCGGGTCCAGATCATGCCCGAGGACATGTCGACGTCGCCGGACTGGACACCGTGGGTAAAGACCGGGCGTGCCGAGGCACGGCTGATCGCCGGCATGGCCAGCGATGCGGCAAAGGCGGTCGACCCGGCCAGGAAGGCACGGCGGTTGGGACGGGGCAACAGGAGGTTGGCTTTGGACATGGCGTGTCACCTTGAAGCTGTTGGAAAGATGTCCGTTCTTTGGACTGACGGACCTTTCCCCCGCAAAGACGACAGGGCGATGGCACTCTTGCAAAGGTTTCGATACGGGTTTGTGACAGGACCGCCTCCCCTGCCCTCCGGATCGACATGTCAGCCCGCAACAGCTCGCAACAGTTTCTTGCGCGCCGGCGGGATCGAGGCGATTTCCACCCCGGTGAAGACATGGAGCGTGTTCATCTGGGCATCCACGACCGCGTGATCGGACACCCAGCCCCCCATCATGAGGTAGGTCCGCAGCAGCGGCGGCATCCGCAACATGGCCTTTTTCGCATCGGGCTTGCGCCGCAGCCGCGCGGCAAAGCGGAAGACATCCGGCGCCTTGACCCGGGGCAGCCAGCGGCGCGGCGCCAGGTGACGGGCCTTGAGCATGGCAAAGGCATCGTAGTAGGCGCGCGCATCCGTGCCCGAGAAACTGGCGCAGCCGAACAGCAGTTCGACACCCTGCGTGTCAACGTAGGCGGTCATCGCGCCCCAGGCGACACGCAGAATATCGGGGTCCTGCAGGTCGGGGTCGATGCAGAACCGACCCAACTCGACCATGCGGCCCTCGAAACTCTCCAGCGCCGAAAGCTCGTAGTACTGGGCTGAATAGCTGCGCCCGATCTCACCGCCACTGGCCAGCGGCAGAAAGCGGAAACAGCAGACCAGCGCTCCGCTGCGGCTGTCCTCGACCAGAACGTGGTCGCAGACCGGGTCGAAGCCGTCCGCGTCCATGCCGCCGCCGTGAAACGCCTTGCCGCGCAGGCGCTGCGCTGCCTCGATGTCTGCCGCGCCCTCGGCCATCCGGGCCCTGTAGCGCCCACGGCTCAGCTTGATCATCTCGCTCTCTCCTGCCCGGGCGCACGATTCGAACGCCCGTCTCCGGCAGGGGATGCCAAAACCGCGTGACAATCAAATGACGCTTTCACGGCGCCGCCCGGGCGGGCGTTCAGCCGCCGAGCAGGTTGCTTGCCGAGATTCCGCCGATGTTGCCAAAGAGCTTGCGGATAAAGCTGATGTCGCCGTCTGTGGTCTGTGTCACGCGACGGTTGATCGCCACGACACGGCCATCCTCCAGCCCGTAGGTGGTGATGTTGCTGACCACGTCCGCCTCGTCGAAAGTGATGTCGACGATGGTGCGTTCGACCACCTTGGGCTTCTGGTAGGCGAAATGGCGCACTTCGGTTTCGATATAGTAGTATCCCGAACCGTTCAGAACGCCAGCGGCGTTGGGCACACCTATCAGGTCCTCGACCGAGGCCTTGGTATCGACACCGGGCACGATCTGTTGCAGGTCCGCCTCGGAGGGAAGATACCCGTGGGTGCGGTACTGCGCGGCACAGGCCGACAGCCCGACGATCATCAGCATGGCAATCGCAGCCTTGAGCTTGCCTGCAAATCCGTTCATCTCACGCCCCTCTTGTCACGGGCCTTTTCGCCACCTATCCCGCTTACAGAAGGAACGCCCGCCATTCAAGCGCAGGAAAACCCGACACAATGACCACCGACAGACCCGATGGATCCCCGACACCGGCGCGTTTGCGCGTCTCCGCCCTGCGTCAGACAGGGCCGACCCACTTCCGCCTGGAACCGGGACCAGAGGCACGCGCCGCCCATGCCGCCGAACTGGGCGCGCAAAGCCTGAGAAAAATGAGATTCACCGGGCAGTTGACCCCGCTCGGCAAGTACGGCTGGCGTCTCGAAGGCGACCTGGGCGCGACGGCGGTCCAGTCCTGTATCGTCACGCTGGAACCGGTGACGACCCGGATCGATACACATGTCGTGCGCGAATTCTTGCCGCCCGAGCGCATTGCCCAACCGGAAGCCGGGACCGAGACGGAGATGCCCGAAGACGACAGCGTCGAGGAACTCGGGGATGAGATCGACCTCGAGGCGGTGATGCTCGAGGCGCTTTCACTGGCCCTGCCGACCTACCCCCGCAAGGAGGGCGTGGAACTGGGCGAGGCGCAGTTTGCAGCCGAAGGTGTGGCCCCGATGACCGACGAGGACAGCAAACCGTTTGCAGGGCTGGCAGGTCTGCGCGAAAAAATGCAGAACAAGGTCGAGGACGATTGAGAATCCGCTTGCCAAATCTTCGGCACTGCGTATTTTCGCGCGCTCATGAGTACGTCTGGCGCATGTCGCCGCGGGCACCTTGACGGGGCAGCGCGGCATGGCCCATCCGAAACTTCCGGGAGGCCCCGCCCCCGACGACAAAACGAGGTTGAGACATGGCTGTCCAACAGAACAAGGTTTCCAAGTCGCGCCGCAACAACCGCCGCGCTCACGATGCGCTGACCGCCGCGAACCCGAACGAGTGCGACAACTGCGGCGAGCTGAAGCGCCCGCACCATGTCTGCCCGTCCTGCGGTCACTACGCGGAACGTGAAATCGTCGCGATGACCGACGACATCGACCTGGACGAAGACGCGGCCTGATAGCCCAACCGGGACATTGCCTGCATGACCTCGCTGAAGGACAACAAGGACGCAGGCCCGTCCCGAGTGGTGATATCGGTCGACGCGATGGGCGGCGACAGTGGACCGGCGACAGTGGTCGCCGGCATTTACAAATCTGCCCGCAAGAATCCCGAGATCCATTTTATCCTGCACGGCCCGGTCGATGAGCTGGAAAAGCTGGTCGCGCGCCGTCGCGGGTTGTCGGACCGGTGCGAGATCCGCGATGCCCAGGGTGTCGTCAGCATGGAGGACAAGCCCAGCCAGGTGATGCGTCACGGCAAGGGCACCTCGATGTGGTCGGCGCTGGATTCGGTGCGCGCGGGCGAGGCGACCGTGGCGGTCAGCTGCGGCAACACCGGCGCGCTCATGGCGCTGTCGATGATCCGACTGCGCAAGCTGCCGGGCGTCAACCGCCCGGCCATCGCGATTCTCTGGCCATC
Organism: Mameliella sp. AT18; assembly: GCF_028807275.1. Taxonomy (NCBI): domain Bacteria; kingdom Pseudomonadati; phylum Pseudomonadota; class Alphaproteobacteria; order Rhodobacterales; family Roseobacteraceae; genus Antarctobacter; species Mameliella sp. AT18. The sequence goes on along the minus strand of NZ_JARAMO010000023.1, from coordinate 19,124 downwards.
GCGCAATCCCCAGGGCTTCAACGTCATGCTGGACGTGGGTGCGGACATCCGTGCCGACGCTGAAGACCTGCTGCAATACGCACTGATGGGCGCCGCCTATGCGCGCAACGGCCTGTCCCTGACACGGCCCCGCATCGGTCTGCTGAACGTCGGCACCGAGGAACATAAGGGGCGCGCCGAACTGAAAGAGGCGCATGACCGCATCGCCGCGCATGAATCCGAGGGCAACTATACCTTCGTGGGGTTCGTCGAGGGCGGCGACATCCCGGGCGATTCCTGTGACGTGATCGTCACCGATGGCTTCACCGGCAATGTCGCGCTCAAGACCGGCGAAGGCACAGCCAAGCTGATCGGGGACCTGCTGCGCGAGGCCTTTGCCTATTCGCCCCTGTCCCGCATCGCTTCTCTTCTGGCGCTGACCTCGCTCAAGCGCCTGCAAAAGCGGATCGACCCGCGACGCGTGAACGGCGGTGTCTTCCTCGGGCTCAACGGGACCGTCGTGAAATCGCACGGTTCCGCCGATGCGACCGGGGTTTCGGCCGCCGTGAAACTGGCCTTCGAACTTGCGCGCGCGGGCTTTGCCGACCGTCTGGCGGCACGGGTTGCCTCTGCCGCCGAGGCGGCGCAGGATGGCGCCGCAGAAGAGGACCGCAAAAGATCATGACCACACGCGCCGTCGTCACCGGTGTCGGGCATTACCTGCCCGACCGAGTCGTCGAAAATGCCGAATTCGAAGCAACCCTGGAGACGTCGGACGCTTGGATTCGGTCCCGTTCAGGCATCGAAAGACGGCATTTCGCGGCCGAAGGACAAACCACTTCCGATCTGGCCACCCGCGCCGCGCGCGCCGCGTTGCAGGATGCGGGGCTGGAACCGGACGACGTTGACGCGATCATCGTCGCGACCTCGACAGCGGACCTGACCTTTCCCTCGGCGGCGACGATGGTGCAGTCAGAACTCAATATGATGCACGGGTTTGCGTTCGACGTGCAGGCCGTCTGCGCCGGGTTCATCTATGCCCTGACCACGGCAAACTCTATGATCATCTCGGGCCAGGCCAAGCGTATCATCGTCATCGGGGCCGAGACCTTTTCGCGCATCATGGACTGGACAGACCGGGCGACATGCGTCCTCTTCGGCGACGGCGCCGGTGCGTTGATCCTCGAAGCGCAGGAAGGCGACGGCACCGGCACGGATCGGGGGATACTTGCCACCGACCTGAACAGCGACGGGCGTTACCGCGACATTCTCTATGTCGATGGCGGCGTCAGCACGCAAAGCACCGGCTTCCTTCGGATGCAGGGCAAGGAAGTGTTCCGCCACGCGGTCGAAAAGCTGGCCTCGACGGCCACGACGGCGCTCTCCAAGGCAGGGCTGAGCGCGGATCAGATCGACTGGGTCGTGCCACATCAGGCCAACATCCGCATCATTGCCGGAACAGCCAAGAAATTGGGGCTGTCGATGGACCGGGTCGTCGTGACCGTTCAGGATCACGGCAACACCTCGGCCGCATCGATTCCCCTGGCCCTGTCCGTCGGCAAGGCACGCGGACAGATCAAACCCGGCGACCTTGTCGTGACCGAGGCGATCGGCGGCGGCCTTGCCTGGGGCGCGGTGGTCCTGCGCTGGTAAGGACCTGTGTCCGGACTGCCTGCGCCTGTTGCATAGCCGTCTTTCACCTCTGGATAAATTGCTTGCCGCAAGTCGTTGATATTGACTTGTGATTTTTGACGTCGATAATCCCGATAAAACACCGGGAGGGACGAACATGGGTGACAAGACCCTGACGCGCATGGATCTGAGCGAAGCTGTATTTCGCGAGGTAGGCCTGTCACGCAACGAAAGCGCCGAACTGGTCGAGGCAGTGCTGCAGCACATGTCCGATGCACTGGTCGACGGCGAACAGGTCAAGATCTCGTCCTTCGGGACGTTTTCGGTGCGCGAAAAGGCGGCCCGCGTCGGGCGCAATCCCAAGACCGGCGAAGAGGTTCCGATCCAGCCACGCCGGGTCCTGACGTTCCGCCCTTCGCACCTGATGAAAGACCGCGTCGCCGCGGGCAACAAGCGCTGAGGCACCTTTCATGCCCAAGTCCCGCGATGCGTTCCGCACCATCTCGGAAGTTGCGGAATGGCTGGATACGCCAGCCCATGTTCTGCGTTTCTGGGAAAGCAAGTTCAGCCAGGTAAAGCCGGTCAAACGCGCCGGCGGGCGCCGTTACTATCGGCCTGCCGACATGGAATTGCTGGGCGGAATCAAACGGCTGCTGCATGATGACGGGATGACCATCAAGGGCGTCCAGAAGGTGCTGCGTGAACAGGGTGTCCGCCATGTCGCCGCCCTCGCCTCGCAACCTGTCGACGAGGATGAGGCAATCGACGACGGCACTTTGATCGAAGATGCGCCCTATGCCGAGGTCCCGCTCGAAGAGGTGACGGATTCGGTCGTCGCCTTCCCCGGCGAGCACCTGCAACAGCAGGCCAGCGGCATGGCGCCCTCCGAAGCGGAGCCGCAGGAGGCCCCTGAGAGCCTCCTCGACGAACAGGACTCCATGCCGGACGTCGCCCATGATGTAACGGACGAACCTGCCCAGCAGGAAGCCGACGAAATCCAGACGGCCGTGGCCGATACGCCGCCCGCCGAGGACACCATGGACGAAGACACCGAAACCGCGGCGGCTGCCCCAATGGAGCCCGGGGATTCGCCGATCGAAACAACCGACGCCGAGGATGCAACGGTCGAAGAGGTGGCGCCTGCCACTGACGAGATCGAGGACGCGACAGTGGCGCCCCAAGCAAGTGAAGAGACGCCGGACACCTTGACTGCCACGTCCACCGATACTGCACCGACCCTGGATCTCTGGGGCGACAACGATACACCGGAACTGCCTTTCGACCTGGCACCGCCATCGTGGAAACCTCCGCTGCCCGACGATCTGGTTGCAGCCCTGCACCCAGACACAGCCGAGGTCCTGGAAAGCCTGGACCCGGAGCCAACCGACACCTTCCCGGCGGAAACCGCTGTCACGCCGGCTGGTCTCGACCTGCCCGATTTCGGTGCCAACCCCGAAGCGCAACCTGTGCCCTCGGCCCCTGCCCCGGCCATCGGTCCCCTTGGGCAACTGGCGCGAATCCGCAGTCTGACCCCGGATCAGAAGGCCGCGCTTGCCGCGCAACTCCCCGTGCTGAAGGCGCTGCACGACCGGCTGTCGGCGCCTCTGTCCTGAAGCGCAAAAATTCGTCAATCGGGGGGTTGCTCTTGCCGAAAAATAGCGTAAGACACCCCGACAAGTCGGGCTATGGCGCAGCCTGGTAGCGCGTCCGTCTGGGGGACGGAAGGTCGCAGGTTCGAGTCCTGCTAGCCCGACCAAATCAAACCACCCCACAAAAATCCTACGATGACAGGTAGTTACCTCCCCCTCGGGGGCACGTGACCCACCTCTTTTTCCCGGCGATTGGTGCGCAGCAGTAAACCGCCTGTCCACCAACAGGCGCACCGCCGCGCTACGTCCGCGAATTGACCTGGTGCAGCCACCTTCTATGCTTTGCGCGTCAGCCCTGCGGCCCAAGGGGCGCATGGCCCGGGCCAGCTTCAGGGACGGCAAGAATGCCCCAATCCATCTCTCAGTACATCTTTGGCAATTCACTGGTGAACTACACTGACGCCAGCGATGTCTATGCCAATGTCCCGATCTGGATGGATCTTTTCGCGGACACCGCGGGGCTCGGCTATGCCGTCTCGGGCAGCTACGGGTTTCTTCGGAATTTCGCCGATTGGCCAGAGCCCTACGATCAATGGGGCTTTCCCGGAGTCGCGGGAGCCTGGAACTCTGACCTGGTCGGGTTCGCCGATGCGGTCTTCGATTCGATCCTGATCACGCCTGCCAACTTCATCCAGGACGTTTCCCCGGACACGCACTATAGCGGCGACAGCCGGTCCCCCTTCGACGCGGTGATCGACATTGTCGACGACCTGCTGGCGGATCATCCTGCCGCACTATTGCTGGTCTACGAGGGCTGGGCGGACATGGCTCCCTACGTCCCGGAGTTTCCGATCTCGACCGAAGCACTTGCGCAATATCACGCCTACAACATGGGCGCCTACCACGACTGGTTCCTCGACCTCGTGGACATGGTGAATATTGCTCGGCCCACAGCCGATCTCGCGCTCTTGCCTGTGGCCTCGATCCTGTCGGAACTCATGACAGGTGTTCTGTCTTCCGTACCCGCGGAAGCGTTCTACATCGACAACGCGCCACACGGGACCGAAACCACCTATTTCATTGCGGCCATGATCACCTACCAGGCCAGCTATGGCCAACTGCCGCGGTTGCCCGCGTCGCTGCCCGCCGCGATTCACCCCGATGTCCTGGCCAATTTCGACACCATCAACGTGGAGATCGAAACAGCGCTGGAGGCGGCAGGCTTCACCATCCTTGCCCCCGCGCCGGACTCGCCCGGGTTCTACGACGCCGAATACTTCGTACTGGACGAGGGTCTCACCGACCTCGACGAGGTGCCGTTCAACACCCCAGACGCACTGGCAACATGGGTCATGATCGATTTTCTTGACGAGGCAGGCGCGATCTGGCCCGAGGGGCCAGAGGATCACATGGCCGCGCGTTATACACGTACCGTCGAAAGCCCCGAGGGCGGTGTCTATGGCCTGCGCTTGACCGCCGATGACGCCGCCCGTGTCTATGTAGATGGGGCGCTGGTTCTGGACAGCGCCGATGCCGAACGCAACGACCTCATCATTGCCGAGGTCAACCTAAGCCCTGGCACGCATATGGTCGAGATTCGCTATATGGACATCACGCAAGAAGCCTCGCTTCAGGTCGAATGGGACTATCGCCGCCCCTTGCCCGACCAGACGAGCACTACGCACCCGCAAGAGCCGCTCCCACGGGACCGGGACAGCCTTGAGCCCGGATTGATCGATCCCGACCTGCCTCCCTCGCCCGGCGGCGGTACGCCCTACCTCGTCGCGCAAAGCTTTGTCCCGCCCGAACCGGAACCCGAACCGTTGTCGGTCGACAGCTTCGTCTTTGATCTGGCATATTGAGCAGCCACGCGGCAATTTGCTCTCCCCCTTCGTCAACCTGCTTGATAAGACAGCCGAAACGAGGGGGAAGCGATGACCGGCGTCCTGGCAAGCCAGCAGATCGAAAAGCTGATCGCAAACGGTGCGATCCGGGCAGAGACCCCCTTTGTCGACGGCCAGGTCCAGCCCGCCAGTCTTGACCTGCGGCTGGGCAACGTCGCCTACAGGGTTCGTGCGTCCTTTCTGGCCGGCGAAGGGCGCAGCGTCGCCGCCCGCATCGACGAGTTCGAGATGCACAGCATCGACCTTGCACAGGGCGCGGTCCTGGAAAAGGGCTGTGTCTACCTGGTTCCGCTGATGGAAAGCGTGACCCTGCCGAAAGGTGTCCAGGCCATCGCCAACGCCAAGAGCTCGACCGGGCGGCTGGACCTGCTGACCCGCGTCATAACCGACGGCGGGGTCGAGTTCGACCGCATCGCCACGGGCTATGACGGTCCGCTCTACGCCGAGATCTGCCCGCGCTCCTTTTCCGTTCTCGTACGGCCCGGAATGCGGCTGAACCAGATCCGGTTCCGGCGCGGGCGCTCCGTCTTGACAGATGCGGAACTACAGGAGTTGCACGCCGAACAGACCCTCGTCGGCGGCGGCCCGGCAGTGATTTCCGAGGGTCTTGGCTTTTCGGTGGACCTACAACCGGGCGAAACTGGGCTGGTGGGCTATCGCGCGCGCCCCCATACCGGGGTGATCGACCTGGACCGGATCGGTGCCTACGACCCGATGGAATTCTGGGACGAGTTGCACAGCGACCGTGAGCAACTGATCCTCGATCCAGGGGCCTTCTACATCCTGGTCAGCCGCGAGGCCGTGCATATCCCTCCCGGCTATGCCGCTGAAATGGCGCCTTACCTGGCAATGGTGGGCGAGTTTCGCGTGCACTACGCGGGGTTCTTCGATCCAGGGTTCGGCCACGCGGCCGCCGGCGGCGCAGGCGCACGCGGCGTTCTGGAGGTGCGTTGTCACGAGGCGCCTTTTGTCCTCGAACACGGGCAGATCGTTGGACGGCTGGTCTATGAGCGCATGTCAGAGGTGCCCGGACAGCTTTACGGCGCGGGCATCGCCTCCAATTACCAGGGCCAGGGGCTGAAACTCAGCAAGCATTTCCGGGCGTGACGAAGGCCGCCTAGAACCGCCGGGCCATGCGTGCCGCGCGGCGGGCCTGGCGCGTGGCACGTTTCGCCTGTTGCCCCTGACGGCCACCCCCGGCGGCGCGGTCGATCCCCGCGTCGATCCCCTTGTTCACCAGCTTCCGCAACACGGTGCGAAAGATCATGTTGATCAGTTGGTGCGCGTTCATGTCCTGCTCCTGTCGAAATTTTCCCAGCCATAGCCCGGAAATGTGCCGATTTTCGGGCGGTTCAGTCCTCGAACAACTCGCTCTGACCTTCGTCCATACCTTCATCGGCATCGACATCGCCTTCACCCGCCTGCGGCGCGCCCAAGGGTGAGGGGCGGCTTTCCAGCAGGCCGGCGGCGCGTAGATCGGCCAGTCCCGGCAGATCACGGGCGGATTCCAGCCCGAAATGATCCAGGAACTCCTGCGTCACCACAAACGTCACCGGGCGCCCCGGAGTCATTCGCCTGCGGCCGAACCTGATCCACTCCATCTCAAGCAACTGGTCCACTGTGCCCCGGCTGACGGAAACACCGCGGATTTCCTCGATCTCGGCCCGCGTGACGGGCTGGTGATAGGCGATGATCGCCAGCGTCTCGATCGCGGCACGGCTGAGCTTGCGGGTCTCGACCGTCTCGCGCTGCATCAGAAAACCCAGGTCGGGCGCGGTCCGGATCGCCCAGGCATCGCCCACGCGCACCACGTGTACCCCGCGCCCCTCGTAGCGTTTGCGCAGGTGGGCCAGGGCCTCGGCCGCGTCACAGCCATGCGGCATCCGGTCGTTCAGTTCCTTGACAGTGACGGGTTCGGCGCTGGCAAAGAGGATCGCCTCGACCATGCGTTCCTGTTCGCCCATGACCGGGGCCTCGAACAGGCTTTCGCGCGGGGCGCCCTCGTCCTCGGGCGTGATCTCTGTCGTGTCACTCATCACGCGACTCCTTGCGGCGCAACAGGATGGGCTCGAATGTTCCGGACTGTTTCAACTCTGCCTTGCCTTCTTTGACAAGCTCCAGTGAGGCAGCAAAGGTCGCCGCCGTGGCCGACCGCCAGCGAACCGGATCCTCGGCCCAGCCGTCGGGCAGGTAGCTTTGAATGTCGGTCCATTGCCCGGCAAAGCCGATCATCCCGCGCATCCGGTCCAGCGCCTGTTCCATCGTAAAGACCTTGTCGCGGTCCATGACGAAGGGGCGGAACTCGTCGCGCGTGCGGATGCGTGCATAGCCCTGCATCAGGTCCAGAAGCGTGGCGGTGTATTTCACCTGCCGCACCTGTTCCATCTTCTCGGGAAATCCCCGGGCAAAGAAATCCCGTCCAAGCTGATCACGCGCCATCAGCCGCGCGGCGGAATCCCGCATCGCCTGCAGGCGTTCCAGCTGAAAGGCAAGGTGCGCGGCCAGGTCCTCGCCCGAAGGGCCTTCTTCCGTCGGGTCGGGCGGCAGCAGCAGGCGTGATTTCAGAAAGGCCAGCCAGGCGGCCATGACAAGGTAGTCTGCCGCCAGTTCGATCCGGAGCGCCTTGGCCTTTTCGACAAAGGACAGGTACTGCTGCGCCAGTTGCAGGATCGAGATCCTGCGCAGGTCCACCTTCTGCGTCCGCGCCATGTTCAAAAGCAGGTCAAGCGGCCCCTCGAACCCGTCGACGTCGACAACCAGCGCCTCGGCGGCAAGACGTTCCGAGACGGAAAGCTGGATGAGATCGGGCGTGTCGGGATCGCTCATGCGGGATCGGGGCGCAGGTCCTGGACAAAGAAGGCGTCAGCCTCTGCGCGCAGCCCGTCGATGTCAACCGGCCGGGGAGCCGTGCGCGCCGCCAGAGACCGTTCTGCGCGCCTTTGCGCCGCACTATCCATCACACCCACGGTCTCGCACAATTCACGCATCTCTGACAGATCGCCATTGCAATGCAGGATCACGTCACAGCCCGCGTCCTGTGCGGCGCGACCCCGCTCGGCCACACTGCCAGACAGGGCCTGCATGGAAATGTCATCGGTCATCAGCAAACCGTCAAAGCCGATTTCGTCCCGGATCAGCCGGATCATAACCGGCGAGAGCGTGGCCGGGCGCGGGTCGATGTCCTCGAAGACCAGATGCGCCGACATGCCCAGCGGCAGGTCGGCGAAGGCTGCGAACGTGGCAAAGTCCTCGTTCGACAGGACGGATTTCGGCGTGGAGACACGCGGCAGGTCCAGATGGCTGTCCAGCGTCCCACGCCCGTGGCCCGGCATGTGTTTCATCACCGGAAGCACGCCACCGTCGCGACAGCCTGTCACCAATGCGCGCCCGTTGCGGATCACGCTGTCACGGTCGGCTCCATAGCAGCGGTTCCGCAAGACGGGATGCGTATTGGCGCGGGCAATATCCAGTGTCGGAACACAATTCCCGTCGATCCCGAGCGCCCGCAATTCTTGGGCGATCAGGCGCCCCCGAACATAGAACCGGCGCTCTGCATCCTCGGAACCGGCATCCTCCAGCGGTGGCGCCCATGAGCGTGCCAGCGGCGGGCGCAGGCGTTGCACACGCCCGCCCTCCTGGTCGATGAAGATCGGTGCGTCATGCCCTGCGGCCGCGCGCAATTCGTCACACAGCGCCCGGATCTGCTGGGCGTCCCGCAGATTGCGGTCAAAGAGGATAAAGCCGAAGGGTCGTGTCCCCGAGAAGAGAGAAATTTCCTCATCCGAGAGAACCGAACCGGCGCAGCCCAGGATGACCGCGCCGAAGCCGCTCATCTCGTGACCACCGGGATGCAGTCCACCTTCTGCGCGACGAAGGCGGCGCAGAAACGGCGGGCATCCGAGAGGTCCTCGAACCCGTGCGCGCGCAACCGGTAGAAGGTGCGCCCGCCGGACGAGGCTTTCTGGATCACGCGATCCTTGCCGGCCAGATAGTCGCCAAAACGACCGTCCAACCGCTCCCATTCGCCACGCGCGGCCTCGGGGCTGTCGAATGCACCGATCTGCACCAGCCGCGTCCCGGCAGAGAGCGTGTCAGGGTCGACTTCGTTGACCGGCTTGGAGCTATCCCATTCAATGGCGGCGCCGGGGGCCGCAGGCGCCCGCGCCGTTGCGGACAGCCCCGCAGGCCGCAGACGCGGACGCAGGGACCGGGCAAGGCCAGGCCCGGTATACAGTTCCGGCTTGGCCTGATCCGGCAATGCGCTTGCAAGGGCCGTCACGACTTCGGCTTCGGTGCCCTCGGGCAGCGGGCTGAGCGGCTTCGACTTTGCTGCGATCTCATCCGCAAGGGCGGCAAAGGGACCGGTGTCCTTGGGATCCGGGCTTTCGGGGATCGGCGTCCCCTCGGGCTTCAGCGCGATCACCTCGGCGTTGCGCGCCATCGCCGGTTTCGGCTCGACGGGCTTGCCCGGTGTCAACACGCCAAGGGCCACGTCGTCGGCCTGCAGGCCCGCCGGGCGCGGCGCCAGTGTCAGCCGATCCGCCGGGTCGGCTGCGGCACCGCTGCCCGCAACGGCGTTGACCGCCAGCCCCTGGTGATCGGCCAGCAGACCACCCGGATCCTTGGGCGCCTCGCGCATCGGACCAGAGAGGGCCTGAACGATAGGCACGCCCGACACATCGCGCGCAACCACCCGATAGCCCCAGACCGCGACCCCGGCGATCAGCGCAAGCGACACAGCCGCCCCGGCCCAATTCGCGACCGAGGCCATCTTTACCGTAGCCGGGGCCGCGGGGGCCCCATCATATGTGAAATCCGCCATCTCTGCCTCTTGTCCCCGGGCGGTGCAGCGCCGCCCGAATGCCTTGACTGCTCGAACAGACCCGGCAGAGGCGCATTTTGTCAGCGCATTTCTTCTACCGGGGTCACACCCAAGATACCAAGACCGGCGGAAATCACAACCGCGGTCGCCCGTGCCAGCGCGATTTTCGACTGTGTTGCAGCCGGGTCATCCTGGAGGAACCGCAGTTCGGGCGCGTCGTTGCCCCGGTTCCAAAGGCCGTGCAGGTCGGCGGCCAGTTCGCCAAGGTAGGTGGCGATCCGGTGCGGTTCCTGCGTCCGTGCCGCGATCTCGACCAGCCGCGGCCATTCCGCCAGCTTGGTCGACAGCCCCAGTTCCGACGCATGGTTCATGCCCGACAGGTCGGCGCCCGCCAGGGCCGCATCACTGACATCCACGCCGTCCTCGGTTGCCTTGCGCAGCACCGAACAGATCCGCGCATGGGCATACTGGACGTAGAAGACCGGGTTTTCCTTGGACTGTTCGACCACCTTGTCGAAATCGAAATCCAGCGCCTGGTCGCTCTTGCGGGTCAGCATGTGGAACCGCGCCACGTCGGGACCCACCATTTCCACGAGGTCGCGCAGGGTGATGAAGGTCCCTGCCCGCTTGGACATCTTGAAGGGCGCGCCGTTCTTGAACAGCTTGACCAGCTGGATCAGCTTGATCTCCAGCGGCACCTTGCCGTCGGACAGCGCCGAAACGGCGGCCTTCATCCGCTTGACGTAGCCACCGTGATCGGCGCCGAAGATGTCGATCAGCAGGTCGAAGCCCCGGCTCACCTTGTCATAGTGATAGGCGATGTCGGGCGCGAAATAGGTCCAGCTGCCGTCCGATTTCATGATTGGCCGGTCCACGTCGTCGCCGTGGTCCGTGGACTTGAACAGGGTCTGTTCGCGCGGTTCCCAATCCTCGGGTTTCTTGCCCTTGGGCGGCTCCAGAACGCCGCGATAGATCAGCCCCTTGTCCCGCAAACTGTCGATGGCCGCCTCGATCTTGCCCGTGCCATAGAGCGACTTCTCGGAGAAGAAGTGGTCCATCTGGACGCCAAGCATGCCCAGATCGGCCCGGATCACTTGCATCATGGCATCGGTAGCGAACTCGCGCACCTCGGCCAGCCAGACCTCTTCGGGTTGGTCGACATAGGCATCGCCCACCTTGGATTTCAGTGCCTCTCCCACTTCGACAAGGTAGTCGCCGGGATAGGTGCCATCGGGAAATTCGACCTCGTGGCCATGCGCCTCAAGGTAGCGCAGGTAGACGGACCGCGCGAGCACGTCGACCTGCGCGCCGCCGTCGTTGATGTAGTATTCCCGCGTCACGTCATAGCCCGCATAGGCCAGCAGAGAGGCCAGCGCATCACCCACGATGGCGCCGCGCGCGTGACCGACGTGCATCGGCCCAGTGGGGTTGGCCGAGACATATTCCACGTTCACCTTCTTGCCCTGCCCGAAATCGGACCGGCCATAGCCGGTGCCTTCTTTCAGGATGCGGCCCGGCAGTGCCTGCCAGACAGAGGGCGCCAGCCGCAGGTTCAGGAACCCCGGTCCGGCCACCTCGGCGCTGGCGATCCGGTCGTCGATGCGCAGTTTCGCGGCCAGCGCCTCGGCGATGTCGCGCGGCTTGGCCTTGGCGGGCTTGGCCAGGACCATCGCGGCATTGGTCGCCATGTCACCGTGCAGCGGATCGCGCGGCGGTTCGGTGGTCACGGGATCGGTGTTCAGGCCCTCGGGCAGCGCGCCTTCGGCCTGGCAGGCAGCGATGGCATCCAGCACGAGGCTGCGAATATCGGAAAACAGGTTCATGTCAGCGGCTCCAGTGTTGGCCGGTCTCTATCACTTTGGAGGGTGGCGTCAAATGTCCTCGCCGGCGGCCTCGGGCGCCTTGCGTTCCGCGCGTTTCGGCAGGCGCGCCAGGAGATGCGTGCCGGGCGTCCCGCGCAACTCGTCCTCGGGACCCAGGAGGCGCAGTGAGCCCCCCGGCCCCAGCTCTGCGATGGGAACCGCCTCGGTCTGGGCCGCGCGCCAATCTTCCGCGGTGAACTCCTCGGTCAGCTTGGTGACGCGGAACTCGCACCCGCCCGCGATGGCGGCATTGGCCTCGAAATAGGTTTCGTTGGCGCCGAACGCCTGTCCACCCAGCGTGGCCGGCAGGGAATGACGGCTGGAGGTTTCACGCACGCGTTTGACCTGAAAGACATTCTCACGCCCGAACTCCGGAGCCAGGTCGGTCGCAACCAGCGTGTTATAGGCGTCATTGTCACTGGCGCAGATCAGTTTCTCATAGGCCACCAGGTCAACCCGCTCTTCCGCCGCCTCTGACAGGATGTCGCCATAGAAGGTATCCAGCCCGGCCTCACGCGCGCTGCGCAGATGGGCGTTGTTGGGGTCGGCAATGATCACGGGCAGGTCCATCTTTTTCAGCGCGGCGCCCAGATCCACCGCCCATTTCGAGCCTCCCATGATCAGCACCCCCGGCAGCCGCGATGCCGTCAGCCCCAGCAGACGCGCCATCGGTGCCAGGGTGAAGCCGTGCAGGACCACCGTCGCGGCCACAAGCGCAAAGGCCAGCGGCGCGATCCGGTCCGCATCCGGCAGGCCCAGTTGCGCCAGCCTCTCGCCGAACAGCCCGGCCACCGCCACCAGCACCACGCCGCGCGGCCCGGTGAAGGCGACCAGCAGCCGCTCGCGCCAGGGCACATTGGTAAAGGCCAGCGCCGCCAGCACCGGCAAGGGCCGCGCCAGCAGGATAACCGCCAGAACAAAGGCGCCCGCGCGCCAGTCGAGCACGGCGAGGCGATCAAAACTCATCCCCGCCGCCAGCAGAATGAAAACACCGGAAACCAGCAGGGCGGTGGCATGTTCCTTGAACCGGTAGATCTCGGTGAAACTCGGCAGTTTCGCATTGGCGATCCACAGCCCCATGATCGTCACCGCCAGCAGGCCGGATTCATGCAGGACATGATCGGCCAGCGCAAAAACCCCCAGCAACACCACGAAAAGCACCGGCACCTTCATGTATTCGGGCACCCAGGCCTGGCGGAAAGCCCGCACCACGCCCCAACCTGCCGCCAGCCCCAACACCGAAGCAATGGCAACTCCCATGCCGATCTCGATCACCGCGTGACCTGCGCTGGTCGCGGTGCGCAGCACCATGACGACCTCGAAGGCCAGCACGGCAGCCAGCGCACCGACGGGATCGTTGACGATGGCCTCCCACTGCATCAGCGCAGCGGGCCTGCGTTGCAGACGCGCCTGCCGCAACAGCGGCGCGATCACGGTCGGCCCGGTAACGATCATGATGCCGCCAAAGACGGCCGAGGATTCCCAGCTGAGCCCGGCCACGAAATGCAGCGCCGAGGCCGAGGCAATCCAGCCCAGCGGCGCGCCGATCAGTACCAGCCGCCGCACGCCCTTGGCCGCGTCCGAAAGCCGGTGCAGATCCAACGTCAGACCGCCCTCGAACAGGATGATCGCCACGGCCACCGCGATCATCGGTTGCAGCATGTCACCGAACTGCGCCGCCGGGTCCAGAACGCCCGTCACCGGACCGATGATCAGCCCGGCGACCAGCATCAGAACGATGGCGGGCAACCGCAAGCGCCAGGCCAGCCACTGGCTGCCGACCCCAAGCGCCCCAACCAGCCCGAAGGCCAGGACGGGATCCAACCCGCCCGTTTCCGCAACTGCCATGAAACGCTCCCTGCCCGGCTGATACCCGGGGCAACCTAGCAGGCGCCCGCGCCGCCGCAACCGCGCTTGCCACGGCATCAAGGGATGCGCGACGTCAGCTGACCCCGTCGCCGGGCCACATGCCCTTGAGAACGTCGCGCCCGGTCAGCCGCGCGTGCTGTTGCAACGCGAAACGGTCGGTCATCCCGGCGATGTAATCCGCCACCAGTCGCGCCAGGGGTGTCTCTCCCTCGGCGCCGGCCACGTCGCCCTGCCAGCGCTGCGGCAGCAGCGTCGGGTCACCCATGTAGATCGGGAACAGCTCGTTGACCGCCAGCGTCACCCGGGCGCGCTGTTCCATGACCTTCGGTGCGCGGTACATGTTGGCGAACAGAAAGGCGCGGATCTGCTTGAGGTCGGTCCACATCGCGTCGGAAAAGGCGATCACCGGGTGGCCGAGATCCCGGATCTCTTGCGCGGATTGCGCGCCCGAGCCGATCAGCTTCGCCCGCGAGGTGTCGATCAGGTCCGAAACCATCGCGCCAAAGACCCGCCGCAGCGCCTCGTGCCGGCGGCGATAGGCGTCCGTGGTGGGATACTTGCGGTCGACCTCGGCATAGGCGTCACCCACGATGGGCAGTTCCGCAATCTCTTCTTCCGTGAACAACCCGGCCCGCAATCCGTCGTGCAGGTCATGGTTGTTGTAGGCCACGTCGTCCGACAGCGCGGCAACCTGCGCCTCGGCACTGGCATGGGTGTACAGTTCCAGGTCGTCCTCGGCGTTGTATTCGGCCAGAGCGTGCGGGATCTCTCCGACCAGAGCGCCATCCGGGCCAAGGGGAGCCACCGGGCCGTTGTGCTTGGCGATGCCTTCCAGCGTGTCCCAGGTCAGGTTCAGCCCGTCGAACTCGGCATAATGACGTTCCAGCCGGGTGACGATGCGCAGGGTCTGGGCGTTATGGTCGAACCCGCCATAGGGCGCCATCAGCGCGTGCAGCGCATCTTCGCCGGTGTGGCCAAAGGGCGTGTGGCCAAGGTCATGCGCCAGTGCCACCGCCTCTGTCAGGTCGGTGTTCAGGTCCAGCGCGTTGGCGATGGTGCGTGCCACCTGCGCCACCTCGATCGAATGGGTCAGCCGGGTACGATAGAAATCGCCCTCGTGTTCGACGAAGACCTGCGTCTTGTGTTTCAGCCGACGGAAGGCGGAACAGTGGATGATCCGGTCGCGGTCGCGCTGGAAACAGGACCTGTGGGCGCTTTCCTCTTCCGGAAAGCGGCGCCCCCGCGCACTGTCATGTGTCGAGGCAAAGCTGGCGCGCATGTGATACAGTCCCAATTTGCTTGTCCCGAGGCTCTCTTATCCGGCTGGTCCTTCAAAAACAACGACTTGCGACATTCCGCCCGGATGGCGCCCGCGTTGCCGCCAATATCGGCGCCCCGTCGCGGGCAAACACCAGATGTTGCGTGGCGGTTTTTGTCCCCTGTCATGCGCCGCTGGCCGGGATTCGCAACCGGGGCCTTGAAAGTCAGCCGAAATGGCCGATTGAGCCTTTTCAGGCACTTGGCGATTTACACCTTCTCCAAAACGTCCGGGGTTCCTTACTTTGCCGGGTTCCGGCGAAAAGATAGACTGGGGCCAAGTATTTTAAGCGTTCAACCCTTGGAGAAAGCCATGTTCAGCCCCCTGCGCAGCGTCGCGTTCTGCTGCATCACCCTCGCCCTGCCGGCGCCCGCGCTGGCCGATCTTGTCCTCGACAAGGACAGTGACCCCAAGAAGCGGATCAACGAAACCCTTGTCCTGGACCCGACGGCCAAACCGGGCAAGGACGACGGCACGATCACCATCCGGTCCAAGAACCCCACAGCGATCAACCCGGGCGCACCGCCCGCGAAGGCCCCCAACCCCTCGACGCGGCCGCCGCGGGCAACGCCGCCGGATGGCCAGGACGTGACCTTGCCGATCCGGAACCCCGGCGCCACTCCGCCGCCGGGACCCAGCCCGGTCGAGCCGCAACAGGCACGCAGCCCGCTGCCCAAGCCCGTGCCGCCCGCAGGCAGTCCGCCGCCACGAAATGCCGGTGCGCCAATCGACCCGACCCCCACCGTCGACGTCAAACCGCTTGAGGAAATGCCCTACATCTCTTTCGCGGCGCCCGCCTACAGCGACGGCTACGAGGTCTCGGTCATCAACAACATGCGCGGCACGGGTCGCATCCGCGTGACCACGGATTACGGCCCGGTCTACTGCTCGGGGTTCGTCTTTGGCCCTTCGGTGGTGGCGACCTCCTATGCCTGCGTGCCCGGCATCCTGGAAGACCCCCGGGTCGGCGCCACCAAGATCGAGGAAATCCGCATCGTCTTTGATCATGTCTTTCCCGACCAGCGGCTGTGGACCGCGCAAGGCTATGTCCTGACCCTGGACAGTGAATTGTCGAGCCGGGAAACCGGGCTGGCGATCCTGCACATCGCCGATCCCGACACCAATTTCGCCGCCGACCGCATCCAGCGCGTGGGCCAGGCCACCCCCGATCCGCGCGCACCGCTCTACATGCTCGGCTTTCCGCGTGGCGGATCCATGCAGATGCAGCATTGCAGCGCTCTGCCGACCGATCCCGCCTACCTGCCCGCCAAGGCATTTGAGCACAACTGCCTGAGCGACTACGGCGATTTGGGCGCCCCGATCTTCGATGCCGGGACCGGCGCAGTCGTCGGGTTGCACCTGAGCCACGAGCTGTCGACCGGCCGCCGCTTTGCGCAGCACATGATCGACCTGGCGAACTGGATCGGCGATCAGCAATAGGCGTCCGCGCCCATCGGATGCTCCCTGCACCGCCCCTTCCGGAACCGGGAGGGGCGGCTTGCTTGAAGGGGGCCATGTGATGCATATATTGAGGCCGAACAGGTTGAGAGGACACCATGCAACTGCCGCCCAAAGTGACCGACCGTGCCTTTGCCCGCCTCGCCGAGATCGGCGCGGGTGCCGATGGCAAGGCCCTGCGCGTGGCCGTCGAGGGTGGCGGCTGTTCGGGGTTTCAGTATGACATCAAGCTGGACGACCCAGCCGCCGACGACATGATCATCGCCGAGGGCGAAGAGCGCGTGATCGTCGACCCCGTCTCCTTGCCCTTCCTGTCCGGTGCGGTCATCGACTTCACGGACGAGTTGATCGGCGCGCGGTTCACCATCGAGAACCCCAACGCGACCAGTTCCTGTGGCTGCGGCACGTCATTCTCGATGTAGTCCGGGCCGGTTTGCGAACATGAAAAAGGGCGCCTCTCCGGGCGCCCTTTCTGTTTCAGAGAAACCCTCGGGTCATTCAGCCGGGATGACGCGCGGCCGCGACAGGTGTTCCTCAAGCACCAGCCAGAAACCCGATCCAACCACCAGCATCACGCCCGCCCAGGTGCCCAGCGTCGGCACTTCGCCAAAGACCAGGAACCCGATCACGACCATCCAGACGAATTGCAGGTTCATCAGCGGCGTGGCGACATAGGCCGGCAGCAGGCGCAGCGCCTCGGCAACAATGTAGCGGGCGGCAAACAGGGCGGCGGCATAGGCACCGACCCACCCCAGGTCCGTCAGGCTCATCGGTTTCCAGACGAAGGGCAGCGCCAGTGCCATGACGACCATCAGCGCCGCGTTGGGCCAAAAGACCTGTGCCAGAGGCGCGCGTTCCACCTTGGCAATGGCCCGGGCGGCCAACATCGAGCCACAGCCGGAAACTGCGGCCAACAAGGCCCAGGCATGTCCGGCCTGCGCACCGGACAGGCCGCCCGGCATCAGAAAGAGGATGCCACCGACACCCAGCGCCAGCGCCGCCCAGGCCGCGGGACGCGGCGTCTCGCCCAGTACCGGGCCGGACAGGGCGGCGGCGATCAGCGGGATCAACCCGATGAACAGGAACACATCCGCGAAAGGCAGCAGGCGAAAGGCCTGGAAGAAGGCCAGCGATGCGATCACTGTCAGCACGGCGCGGATCGTCATAGCCTTTTTCGACCGAACCCGCAGGCCGGGGCCCTTTGCGTCGGCCCGCGCCCCCGCCAGGGAGAACAGCAGGACCAGAGCCGAGGACAGGACGAACAACTGCGGTGCGGCATATCCCCCCGCGATGAACTTGGTGATCCCGTCCGCGGCGGCCATCATGCCGGTGTAGACAAGGATGAGCGCGGCACCCAGCGTCGCCCCGGAAAGCGCCAGCCGGGTCATGCGCGGCCTGCCCGGGCAAAGCCCTCGAAATAGGCATCGAACAACTCGCTGGACTGCGAGGCGACGCTGAGCAGATCACGCGCCTCGGGCGACAGGGACGGCTCCATCCGTGGGCGCATCCTGTCCCAGTCACCCGACCGGTGGTCCAGCCCGTAGATCGCCTGGCTCAGCTCACGCAGCACGGTCTGGGCGCGGGCGCCACGTTCGAACCGCAGGCGTTCGTCGCGGACCGGCTTGCGGAACACTGGCGCGCCGGTGACGGCCTGGTGCCAGTTGCACACGAGGTATTCGTGATAGTCGTCATTGATCGAGGCATGGGCATCCGCGACGACACCATAGGCCCCCGTCTCTTGTTCCAGCCAGGCGGTCCAGACAGCGGGCGGCATCTGACCCGCATGACGCAGGGCAATGCAGATTTCCGCCAGCAGGTCGGCGTTCTGGTCCAAAAAGGCGGTCAGACCGGCGAAATGCAGGCTCTGGATGGCCTCTTCGGGCAGGTCGGGATCACGCCGGCCATATTCGGAGAGGTAGTAGACGATGTGCGTCAGTTCGTAGGCGGCCTTCTTGTTGGGCAGAGCAAAGGTCTTTGTACGCGAACAGAAGGCGCGCAGCCGGTCGTTCAAACCGGGATCGCGGATCGGATCGACGCCGCGCCGTGTCATCAGGCGCCGCGCCTCGGCGCGCTGCAGGTCCGAAAGCTCGGCCTCTGCCAGCCCTTCTCGGGCGGCGAAATCCACCATCTTCTGCGCTTCGTGCCCTGGCATCCCGAGATCTTCGAGATCCAGCGCCAGCGAAAGGATGAAACGGTAATACTGCGGAAAGAATTCCAGCCGGTGCACGGCCTGGGCATAGAACCCGGCATGGCGCGCCAGTGCCTCTGGGGCGACGGCCTGGCCGGTGCATTCGAGGATGTTCAGCAGTTCCGCGTTTTCCTTCAGCCAGAACACGTCGTCGCCGTGGCGGCGGTGATCGGCGAAGGCTCCCAGAAGCGCGGTGATCCGCGCTTCCAGGGGGGCTATCCGGGTCGGGACGGTCAGTTGGACGACATTATTCATCGCTTGGCTCTCCTCTGTCTTGGCAGAGCGTTCGCGCCCCGCCCGGGTATCAGTGACATCGATCAGGCGCGGGCCGGACCGGACCAGGAGGTGAAGGCCTCGACGTTGTCGCCTGCTTCACGGTCGCCGGCTGCGGGACCCGACCAGCTGGTAAAGGCCTGCACGTTGTCGCCGCTCTCGATGTCGCCCGCCGCCGGACCGGACCATGAGGTGAACGCCTCGACGTTGTCGCCTGCGTCGCGGTCGCC